>SLST01000297.1 GCA_007130265.1 Spirochaetales bacterium | reverse complement strand
GTCAACGAATCCTCAGGCGCGCTGCTTTTCCGGGTTCGCAGACCGGCACCGTCGGGACGAACCAAAAAAAAAGCGATAGGGGGCTTGCCAAAAGCGCTCGGCAGTGCAATACTTCGTACACAAATTATCCGGACAGAAACGATTTGTATAGCAAAGATTGCTGCCGAAGAGTTTTCTAGTCTCTTTGAGAGGAGTGCGATATGTCAGACGAACGCAACAGGAACGGGCACGGTGACGGGTACCTGTTCACTTCAGAATCAGTAAGTGAGGGGCATCCCGACAAGCTTGCCGACCAGGTCTCGGATGCAGTGCTCGACGCCTGCCTCGAACAGGATCCCGAATCCCGCGTCGCCTGCGAGACGTTCACCACCACGGACATGGTGCTCGTCGGAGGTGAGGTGACGACCACGGCCTCGATCGATATCGAGAGTATTGTGCGCATGACGGCCACGCGCATCGGGTACGTAGATCGTGAGTTCGGGCTCGATGCGGCGAATATGGAGGTGTCGAATCTGCTGCACTCGCAGAGCCCCGACATCTCGCAGGGTGTGACCAACGGTCAGGGGCTCTACGAGGAGCAGGGGGCAGGCGATCAGGGGATGATGTTCGGGTACGCGTGCGATGAGACCCCTGAACTGATGCCCGCCCCCATCATGTACGCCCACCAGATCCTCAGGCGTGCGGCCGAGCTTCGAAAGAGCGGAGCGATCGGTTGGCTGCGTCCCGACAGCAAGAGTCAGGTCACCCTTCGCTACGACGGCGAAGGCAGGCCGAGCCGCGTCGACTCGGTGGTGGTGAGTCATCAGCACCACCCTGAGGTCGCCTACGACGAGATCCGCGACACCGTGGTTGAGCAGATCATCTCTCCGGTTCTCCGCGAAACCGGGCTGCTCGATTCCGACACGGTCTACTACGTCAATCCGACCGGTCGGTTCGTGACCGGCGGGCCGCACGGCGACTCCGGTCTGACCGGTCGCAAGATCATCGTCGATACCTACGGCGGGATGGGTCGCCACGGCGGGGGCGCCTTCAGCGGGAAAGACCCGAGCAAGGTGGATCGGTCGGCGGCGTATATGGCCCGCTACGTGGCGAAGAATCTCATCGCCGCGCGCCTGGCCGAGAAGGCTGAAGTCAGCCTGGCCTACGCGATCGGTGTTCCGTTCCCGGTGTCGGTGCGGGTTCAGACCTTCGGTACTTCGAATGCCCCGGAGAGGTCGTTGGCCAAGGCGGTCCGCGAGGTGTTCGACCTCTCGCCGGCGGGAATCGTACGGACTCTCGACCTCAAGCGTCCCGTCTACGGCGCTACCGCCGCGTACGGGCATTTCGGGCGCAGCGAACCGGGGTTCACCTGGGAGCAGACCAACGAGGCGGCGAACCTCGTCGCGGCCGTCGGCTCGGACGGGCAGCTAAAGGAGGAACCCGTATGGAGCCGCTGAGCGTCTACGGGATAGGCAATCCCCTTATCGACGTCCTCGCCGACGTCCGTGACGTTGAGCTCGAGCGGCTGTCACTTCATAAGGGAACGATGCAGCTGATCGATGATGATACCGGACGCCGTATCCTCGAGAGCCTTGGAGACCGCGACCGAACCTACGCTTCAGGCGGCTCGTGTCCCAACACCATGAACACCCTCGCCGCGCTCAACGTGGCGGCGGCAGCCGCCGGCTGCATCGGGGACGACGAGCTCGGCGCCATCTACCTCCGGCGCCTCGTTGAGGACGGGGTGGTTTCGAGTCTGACGCAGGTCGACTCCGCCACGGGAACGAGCATCGTACTGATCACCCCTGACGGCGAGCGCACGATGAGCACCTGTCTGGGCGCCTGTCGCTCGTTTACGCCTGCCGCCGTGGACCACGAGCTGGTCGCCGCAGCGCAGATGCTCTACTTCACCGGTTACATGTGGGATAGCGAGACGCAGAAACAGGCGGTGCTCGACGCGATCCGGACCGCTCACGCGAATGACACGACGGTCGTCTTTGACGTTGCCGATCCGATGGCGGTGAAGCGATACCGCGACGACTTTCTCCTCCTGATCCGCGACGAGACGGATGTGCTCCTCGCCAATCTCGAGGAAGCACGAATGCTCGAGGACAGCGAAGAGCTTTCGGCCGCCGAAGCCGCGCGCGGGCTTTCCCGCCGGTGCGCCGTTGTCGCGGTGAAGGACGGCGCCCGTGGTTCGAGCGTCGGCACCGACGGCGCGGCGAGCAGCGTAACGGCGCCCACGGTTCATGCAATAGACACGACCGGAGCCGGCGACGCCTATGCCGCCGGCTTCATCTGCGGTCTGCTCCGCGGAGATTCGCCTCGGGATGCCGCCGGGCTCGCGACCGACGTCGCCTCGCGGATCGTGCAACAGCGGGGAGCGCAGTTCCGCGGCTCGGCGCGCAGGGCCGAGTACAACAATCAACACAGGAGAGAACATGAGTACAGCAGTTGAGACCACAACCGAATGGAAGGTAGCCGACCCGGGGCTTGCGGGCTTCGGGCGCAGAGAGATCGATATCGCCGAGAAGGAGATGCCCGGGCTGATTGCGACACGCAGGAAGTACGGCCCTGCGAAGCCGCTTGCCGGTGCACGGGTCACCGGGAGCCTTCACATGACCATTCAGACCGCGGTGCTCATCGAGACGCTGGTCGAGCTCGGCGCCGACGTGAGATGGGCGTCGTGCAACATCTTCTCAACGCAGGACCACGCGGCGGCGGCCGTCGTCGTTGGTCGGCCCGACGCCGGAGGAACGGCCGATAATCCTCGCGGCGTTCCGGTGTTCGCGTGGAAGGGCGAGTCTCTCGAGGAGTACTGGTGGTGCACCAGGCAGGCGCTCACGTGGCCCGACGGATCGGGCCCGCAGCTGATCGTCGACGACGGCGGTGACGCCACATTGATGGTCCACCGTGGGTACGAAGCCGAGGTCGACAGTGCGATCCTTGACGACGATGAAGGAAACAAGGAACTCGCGATCGTCAACGCGCTGCTGAGAGAAGGCAGGAAGACCGACGACAGCTTCTGGCATCGCTGCGTCGACGAGATGCGCGGCGTGTCCGAGGAGACGACGACCGGCGTACATCGCCTGTACCAGATGCAGCGTAAGGGGTCGTTACTCTTCCCCGCGATGAACGTCAACGACTCGGTTACCAAGAGCAAGTTCGACAATGTCTACGGATGTCGCGAGTCCCTGGTGGACGGGATCAAGCGTGCAACCGACGTGATGATCGCCGGCAAGACAGCCCTTGTCTGCGGCTACGGTGACGTTGGCAAGGGGTGCGCCGAGGCGCTCTCCGCGCTTCGTGCCAAGGTGCTCGTCGCCGAAGTCGACCCGATCTGCGCGCTGCAGGCGACGATGGCCGGCCACAGCGTGGTGACCGTCGAGGACGCGCTGCCGATCGCGGACCTCTACGTTACGGCCACAGGCAACTGCGACGTAATCACCGCAGAACACATGGCGGCGATGAAGGACCAGGCAATCGTGTGCAACATCGGCCATTTCGACAACGAGATTCAGGTTGATGCGCTCGAGTCGCATCCCGGCGTGACGCGCGAATCGGTCAAACCGCAGGTCGACCGCTACACCTTTGCCGACGGTCACAGCATCTTCCTGCTCGCCGAGGGGCGACTGGTGAACCTCGGGTGCGCCACGGGCCACCCCAGCTTTGTCATGTCCAACTCATTCACCAACCAGACCATCGCGCAGATCGAGCTGTGGACCAATCCGGTGGAGACCGGTGTGTACACGCTTCCCAAGCACCTCGACGAGGAGGTTGCACGTCTGCACCTTGATCAGCTGGGGGCACGTCTCACGACGCTGACCGAACGTCAGGCGGAGTACATCGACATTGACAGGAATGGACCGTTCAAGCCGGACCACTATCGCTATTAAAGAGAAGGAGCCAAGGATGCCAGTAGCAGAACGACAGGATTTTGGAAGTGATCCAACCGCGGTGCGGGAGTCCGATCACTATCAGCAGGAGTACATCAGCGGCTTCGTCGACAAATGGGACGAG
>SLST01000395.1 GCA_007130265.1 Spirochaetales bacterium | reverse complement strand
TTTCTGATACCGATCGTGTCGAACCTGTCCGACAGCACGAACACGAGGATCGGCAGACGCATGCCGTGGATTCTCGCAACCGTGCCGTTGTCCGGCATCTTCTTCGCGCTGCTGCCCTACGGCGGGCTGCCTTCGGGCAGCCTGGTTCTGATTATCGTGCTCATCTTCGTGCTGAACCTCGCGAAGCAGGCCGCGCGGGGACCGGTAGTCGCGCTGATGCCCGACACGATCCCCGGTGAGTTTCGAAGCGAAGCGAACGGGGTCATCAACACGATGGGGGCGATTGCCGCGATCGTCGGCACGATCGTGCTCGCACCGCTCATGGACGTCCAGCTGACGCTCCCGTTGATCGGTGAGACCCGGCGACGTCTTCCGTTCCTCATCTCCGGCCTGCTCGTGATCGTCGCGACTGTTCTTCTCTTCAGCTTCGTGCGGGAGAGCGCCGCCGCGCGCGAAAAGCGCGAGCGCACGAAACTGATTCAGTCACTGAGGCTCGTCTTCGGCGGGCGTGATCAGAGCGCGATGCTGATCCTTCTGTCGCTCTTCTGCTGGTTTCTCGGGTACCAGGGCGTCCTGCCCTTCATGGGAATCTACAGCCGTGAGGTGCTTGGGGTCAGCGAGGGGCTCGCCGGCCTGTCACCGGGAGCGGTCGCGATCGGCTACCTGCTGCTCGCGATCCCGTCAGGAATCATCGCGCACCGATTCGGACGTCGGCGGGTCATCCGGTTCTGCCTCGTCGGTATCGTCGTCGCATTGCTGCTGATGTTCGCGCACGATCCGCTGATGAGGATGGTCGGCCTTCCGGCGCAGGCCGCATGGCTCATCTTCCTGTTCATTCTCTTCTGTTTCGGGATGATGTGGGGTTCGGTGATCACGAACTCTTTTCCCATGCTCTGGCAGATGGCAACGTTCGGCAATATGGGAATCTACACAGGTCTTTACTACTTCTTCAGTCAGGGGGCGGCGATCACCTCGCCGCCGTTGAGCGGAGCGGTCATCGACCTCTTCACGCTCGGCTTTGGTGGAACGGTGGGCCTGCGGATGATCTTCGTCTACTCGGCCGTGATGATGGCGATCGCCTTCCTGATCATGGGCCGCGTCACCGGCGGGGAAGTGGATTCGAAGCCGACGGTTGCGTAGGAGGCCGGCCGCCCTGTCCTCAACCCCGCCAAGTCTCGAGACGCTCTCGCACGAAATCGTCGTCGGTGAGGTGCGGATAGGCACGGCGCACGCGCGCGATCTCCTCCGCCTGCCCCGGACTCAGTCGCTCCTGCGGGTCGAGACAGTGGGCCGACTGCAGCAGCCCCTGTCCTTGCAGCACGGTGTGCACGCCGGGCAGGCAACCGGCGAACCCGTTGGCCGCGTCGAATACCGCGCCGTTCATGTCGGTGACTTCGCCCCCCCGGGCGAGCATCTGCGTCGTCAACGGCGCGTGGCCGCCGGCTATCTCCCGGCACGCACCGAAGAGCTCGACCGCGCGTCTGGTCCAGACCCCCCAGTGCCCGAGCAGTCCTCCGACGATCCGGATGGGTTCGGAGTGGGACGCTCCATCAACGCAGAACGGCGTGAGGAGGTCGGTAACGATCGAGTCGTCGTTTCCAGTGTAGAGGACGAGCTCAGGAGCGCGGCCGCTGTCCGCAACGCCGCGGATCACCTCGAGCGTCGCGTACCGGTTGAAGGGGGCGATCTTGATGCCCCAGGTGTTCTCTACCCGTGCAAACCGACGCCAGAACTCGTACGGCAGCCGCCTACCGCCTACCGCCGTCTGGAGGTAGAAACCTACGACGGGGATCTCCCGGGCTACGGCATGGACGTGCTCGATCATCTCGTCGATCGAGCCGCGCGGAAACGCAGCAAGGCTGAGAAGCCCCGCGTCGTAGCCGAGCGATCGCGCGAGTCGCGCCTCACCGGTCGCCTGATCGGTCGTTCCGCACAGCCCGGCTACCATGACGACGGCAGCGTTCCTGTGCTCGGCCCATGCTGTGGTTGCCTCCATCGCGAAGGCGAGCACCTCTCGGAAAAACCCGGGAGTATCGCGGATCGCGAACTGGGTTGCGTGAACGCCCACGGCGATTCCACCGGCTCCGGCGTCGACATAGTATCGCAGCAGTGCCCGCTGGCTGACCGGATCAAAGGTCCTCTCCGCGCTCAACGCGAGCGGCATCGCCGGGATCACGAGACCGGATTGGAACCGCGACCGCGCCTCACCCTCCCCCATCAGACGCGACATCAGTACCGCCCGTCCCGCACTTCCCAGTTCGTGGGCTTCCCGAACCCGCGTCCGCCGGAGGAGACCCAATGCGCCGTCCACCGGATCATCCGGTCCAACGGGACTTCGGGATAACCGAACAGACCTGCCGCGAGACTCGCGTTGCCGAGAAGCGCGTCCGGAGCGCTCTCGTTCGCGAACACCGGCTCGCGGTCGAGCAACCCGGCGAGTCGTGCGGCGAGAAACCGGACAGAGACCATCTCGGGTCCCGCTACCACCATCGGCCGCGCCGGTATCCCCGCGTGCTCGAGAGCCCGCAGCGACTGGTCGACCGCATCTCCCTGCCATATCACGTTCACGCAGCCCATCGACAGGTCGATCGCACGACCTTCGAAAACCGACTCCGCGACGTCGCGGATCACTCCGTAGCGCAGATCGTTGGCATAGAAGAGCCTGACAAGACAGACCGGCGTAGAGAATCTTCGCGAAGCCCACTGAAAGAGGCGTTCGCGCGCGACCGCAGCATTCGCGTACTCTCCGCGCGGTTCAGTGGCGTCGGACTCCGCTGCTCCGCCGGTTTCGAGCGGAGACAGATCGTAGACCGAACCGGTCGAAAGCGCGACGGTCGGCCGGCCGGCGTACCGGCGGCACACGTGCACCGGCGGCAGCGTATTCGTGGCCCACGTTTCTGCTTCGTCGCCGGTCGTACCGAACTTGCGGCCCACGAGGTATACGACGTAGTCTGCATCCGGAAGCGCATCGACCTGGGCTCCCTCCATGACATCCGCGGCGACCGTCGCGATCCCGCGGCGCTCGAGCTCAACCTGGCGCGACGAGTCGGAGAACCGGGAGACAGCCGTGACACGGGCGTCGGCGCCTGCCTCACGAATCGCACGGCTGAGCCGTACCGCGAAGGTCGAGCCCATCTTCCCACCGGCGCCGATCATCGCAACCGTACCTCTGAGCCCGCCGGCGAGGGCAACGAGCCCGGGCGAAGGTCTTGTCAAGAGGTCGTCGAGTTGCTCCTCCGTCTCAATGCGCTCAGGCAGGTCCATGGAATCTCCTTTCGAGGTCGAAGCCGCGGGGCTACCGTCCGTGAAGCCGGTCGAGCTCCGCCATGATCGCTTCCTCGCCGAGGAACAGTTCGTTATCCACCACGAGGGTCGGCGCGCTGATCCAGATCGCTTCTCGATTCAGGCGTTCGGCGGTCGCCTTCACTGCGTCGTGCCCTGCGGGGCTGTAGATATCGTAGGCCCTCGCGACGACGTGCTCGTCGTCGCGGTCGAGCGACATCACCTCGGCCTTTATTCTTGTCATCTCGGGCGTCTCGTCACACGAGCAGCAGATGTTCTCAAAGAACAGCGTGACCGTACGCTCCTCAGGAACCGGCTCCTGTGCCCGGCATCCGGCCTGAAGCACGACGACCACGGCCGCCGCCAGTACAACTGCGCGCGCCGCGCGTGTCCTGCCTGCTCGCCGGCGAGTCGTATCCGCAACGGTTCGCATCACGATCCTCCTCCATGTGAAGCAGACCGTCGTACGGCCCGATCCAACACGCCCAGCGCGAGCGAAAGCCCGATTGCGCCGGCAAAGACGATGAACATCGAAACGAGCGACTCCATGAGCTCGGGAGCGAAGAGCAGCACGAGCCCGAGTGCGATCATGATGGTGCCGCCGAGCAGCTTGAGCGCGCGTCCGCCGCGCTCGGTGACGACCACGCGTCGGAAGGTGATCGTGGCTCCTGCGACGAGCACCAGCTCGATCAGGAGATAGATCGCAATATAGAGAAGTACGAGAAGCGCGAAAACGCCCATGGGCACCGCGGCGGCTGTGACGAGATTGGACCAGACGACGGGGAAACCGGCGGTGCACGGGAGCTCGATGATCGCGATCCCGGCCGCGAGCCCCGCCGTAGTGAGGACCAGCATGCCGGGCGATTGGGTGCTGCGACTCAGCCCAGAGAACCGTTTGGCGATCGTGCTCTTTCGTTCGTCGGAGATCGTGAGCGAGACGCCGCGTCTGAAGGCGAAGTAGTCCTTGATGTTGATCGCACCCATCGCCAGCGCGAGCACGACGACAACGATACGAATCCAGGGAACATGCGCGAGCAAGGCCATCGCCTGGACCACGCCGACGATGAAAAGACCGTAGATCGACGCGGTAACGAGGAGGAACACCGATCCTACGAGGAGTACCCGTTTGCGGGAACCGGTGTGCATCACCATCGCAAGCAAAAAGGTCAGGACCCAGAGCGAGCACGGGTTGAACCCGTCGAGAAAGGCGATCATCGCCGTACTCACGACGATTGGCAGCTCTTCGGCGGAGACGCCGAAGAGACGGGGAACGTCGGCTCCACCTGCTTGAGCCGCCGTGTCGTCGGTCTCGAGGGTGTTCTCACCGAGCCTGGTCGCTACCAGGTCGAACGTGTCCAGACACCCCTCGTCGAGGCATCGATCCACCTCCTCCCTGATCTGGCGGACGCTCGTCTCACCGTACCCGATCCAGGCCCGCGCTCCAATGAAGACCGCAGGGACTGACAACCGTTCGATGCTGAACGCACGCGCGGCGTCAAGCAGCATCGCTCGGTACTCCATGAACTCGCTGACTTCGAGCGTGCGCACCGTGAGCCGCGGGTACGATTCGGCGATATCGTCGACTACCGGCTTCATGCGCGCGCAGGCAGGGCACCCCTCCTGGACAAAGAAATACAGCGTGGCAGAAGACGGCTCCTCTGCTCTCGCCGAGGGCACGGCAGCACACAGCAGCGCGATCACGAGCACGACTGCGACCCTGTGGACCGGACCACTCATCCTGCCACCGCCTGATAGACGGTCGTTGTGACATCGTCGGCCAACTGCGCGGAGTAAGGAACTGCCTGCTGAAGAACAAGCCCCACGATCCGTTCGACCGGGTCGACCCAGAAACCGGTGCTCGCGGCGCCTCCCCACCCGTACCGGCCGAGTGAGCCGTACCCTGCGAACTGCGTCAGGTCGGTCACCACCGAACCCCCGTATCCGAAGCCGACCCCCGGACCCGACCAACCGGCGACTCCGCGGGGGAGGTGGTCGGTCATCATCATTCGCACCGTCGCCGGGGCGAGAACGTAGTCACCCGGACGACCGTTCGCGTCGGTTGCGCGTCCGCCGTCAAGGAACATCTGCGCGAATGCCAGGTAGTCGCCGGCGCTGCTGACGAGTCCTCCTCCCCCGTTCGGATGTGCGTCGGTCTGCTCAAAGGAGAGAATAGGCGGGTCAGGCGACGGTTCGAGCCCGATCTCCGAAGGCGTATAGACGGAGGCAAGCCGATCGCGCTCCGCCTCGGGAACGGTGAACCAGGTCCTATCCATGCCAAGCGGGCCAAAGAGGCGCTGCTCGAGGAACCCGACAAACGGCATGCCGGACACTTCCTCCACGAGGGCGCCGAGCAGGTCGTTCGCGATGCTGTACCGCCAGTGTGTTCCCGGCTGGTGGACAAGCGGCCGGTCGGCTATCAACCTCGCGAGGTCACGCAGCGTGAGGCTACGATCCCGCGAGACCGGACCCCAGACGTCCGCCTCGAAACGCTTTTCCACCGGATGCTCGTCGCCAATCCCGTACGCAAGCCCGGCCGTGTGAGTCAGCAGATCCCGGACGGTGATCTCCCGCACCGCCGGTTCGGTGAGAAACGGCGGCTCATCGCCACCGACGTAGACCTCCATCTCCCGGTACTCCGGGAAGAACCGCGAGAGGGGATCCTGAAGTCCGATCCTGGCCTCCTCGACGAGCATCATCACGGCTGCCGTCGTGATGGGCTTGGTCATCGAGTAGATCCGAAAGAGCGTGTCAGCCTCGATGGGCTTTCCGGTCGCGACATCGCGGCACCCGCGTACATCGAACCATGCAAGAGCACCGTCGCGGATCACCGCCGTGAGCACTCCGGCCGTCCGCCCGGCTTCGAGAGCGCGGTCCACGACCCCCGAAATCCGCTCGAGACGGCCCGGCTCAAACCCGAGCTCGCGGGGCGAGCCGCGGCGAAACCGCTGTGGCCACGCGTTCTTCATGCACCCTCCTGTCCCGCCGTTGAGCACAGCATCACACGATCAGGCTCGCGCCGCGCGGCTTCACTCAGAATAGGCCTTGATACTCGCTTCTATCTCGTCCGCAGTGAAGACCTTGCCCGATCTCTGCACCGTGCCGTCGATCGCATATCCCGGCGTACGCATGACACCCATTTCAACGATCCGATCCGTATCCGTGACCTTCTCGATCTGTGCCTCGACACCGAGCCGAGCAATGGCCTCACGCGCGTTCTTCTCGAGATTCCGGCAGTTCGGACACCCCGGCCCGAGTATTTGAATGGTCATTGCGCTCCTCCAATGAGTGGTTATTTGGTTATATGCACAATAATGTGATGTCCGAGACGTGTCAACTCTCCGGTGTCGTCATTGACCGTGCACCGCAATTTTGGCAATATATGCAAGGAATGCTCAACGAACAGGAACGGCTCAAGGCGCAGGCCCGCGCCACGGTTTTGAAGGCGCTCGCACACCCGACTCGAGTGTACATCGTCGATCTCATCTCGCGCGAAGGCGCCCACTGCGTGTGCGAGCTCACCGACCGCATCGGCGCGGACACCTCAACGGTGTCTCGACATCTTTCGCTGCTCAAGCATGCCGGATTGCTCTACGATCGCAAAGAGGGAACCACGGTCTACTACGATCTGACCTGCGATTGCATATCAGACTTCATGAACGGTCTCGAGTCGGTGCTCCGCGCGCGACACAAACGCGAACAGGCTGCGTTCGCCGCCTCCGTCGCGCCGGAGTAAGCGCGAGCCCTCCTGCCCTTTCGGCTACTCCCGCCGTTCGCCGCGGCCCCTCGGGCTCGATGCCGGCGATCGCGAAGCCTCGCGTCCGATCGCGGCAATCCCTACCCGCACCCCGATCTTCGGTAGCCCGATCAACAGAGGCACGCCGATCAACGTGGCGGCCAGCGAAAAGATGGCCCGCTCCACCGGCGAGACAAACGCAAGCCCTCGCCACATCGCTGCCGGCCAGTCGTACAACAGGATGCCCGCGAAGTTCGCAATTCCCGCGGACGAAACGAAGCCGGCGTACGCGGCGAAGAAGACACCCACCGCCGCCACCGCCGCAGGAACGACACCGCCGTGCGCCCGACGCATCAGATGGCGCCAGAGAAAGGCTCCCACGACCGTTGCCAGGAGTCCGGCCGTGTAGAAGATGACGGGAAAGATCGCGGCGTCGGTCCCGATCGGCGTCAGGAACCAGAGGCCGTAACCCACACCGATGATCCCCGCCGTGACGTACCAGCGTCCGCGCGTGATCAGTCCTACCGCCGCCGCATTGATGGTGGCAACGAGAAAGGTCGCCAACCCGAGCCACGCCGTGTGGGGTGCGATCAACTGGGCAATGAACGATCCCACCGCCGCGCAGACGGCGCCGCCGATCGGACCGAACAGGACGCCTGCAAGCGGCACGAAAGCGACGCTGACGGTGAAGGTTCCCGAGATGCCGAGCATGGGAATCGTGGGGAGAAGATTTCCGGTTGCGATGATCGCGGCCCAGACCGCGATCACCGCGGGGTGGATACCGGAACCGACGAAGACGGTCTCCTGCTCATCATCCAGCTCGGAGCCGTTGCCCGAAGTGTTCACCCGCATATCTGCTCCTCGTCATACATGTCGTCGGCAAAGGCACCGACGACCAGCTCGTACGGCGCCCGATGCCTCGTGCGCACCCCCGCGGCCTCGAGCACATCGGTCCGCGCGTCGGTGATCTCGCCGGTCGGCCCGTCGGCGACGATCTTCCCCGCATCCATAACGATCAGCCGCTCGGCGTACTCGCACAGCAGCCCAAGATCGTGACCGATCGCGATGACCGTCCTGCCGGCGTCTCGCAGACTGCACGCGATCTCCATGACTCGGCGGCTGCCCTCGATATCGTGGCCACGGGTCGGTTCGTCGAGCAGGATTATTGCGGAGTCGAGAGCCAGCACCGAGGCAAGAGCCACGAGCGACCGGTCGCTGCGCCCGAGAGCGAGCGGGTGCTCCTGGGCCTGATCGAGCAGTCCGACGATCTCGAGCGATCGTCGCACGCGACCCTCAATGTCTGCCCGGTCGAGCCGCAGGTTGGAGGGGCCGAATGCCACTTCTTTCCATACCGTGTCGGCAAACAGCTGATGGTCGGGATTCTGCTGCACGTAGCCCACCCGGCGAACCAGTTCCGACGGGTCGAGCGACCGTACCGGTCTGCCGGCTACAAGCACGTCTCCCGCGGCCGGCTCGAGAAGCCCGACGATCGCCTTGAACAGCGTAGTCTTGCCGGAACCGTTGCGCCCCACAATACCGGCGAACTCCCCGGGAGCGAAGGTGGTGGAAACCTCATCCACGGCCACGGTTCCAGGGTACTCGCAGCGCAGCGCGGCGATGTCGATTCGGCATCGGTCGATCAGGGGGTCCGCGGCGACGGTGACGGTCTGTGGCGAGGCGCTCCCTTCGGCCGAGCGGAAGAAGCGCGCCGGATCCGGCCCTGAGAACACCCGCTCCGGCGTATCGAACGCGACGAGTCGACCGGCGTCGAGCGCGATCACGCGGTCCGCGTACGCCGAGGCGAGTGCCATGTCATGCGTAGCGACGATCACCGTCAGCTTGTACCGAAGCTTCAGCCGGCAGACGAGCTCCATGAGATGCCTCGAACCCTCCGCATCGAGTTGGCTTGTCGCCTCATCGAATACGAGGACCCGCGGGGTCATGGCCAGTAGCGACGCAATCGTGAGCCGCTGCTTCTGACCGCCCGAAAGTGTCGACGGCACGCGGTCCTCGAATCCACGCAGACCGACCGACCGGAGGGCTCGCGCTACCGACGACCGGATCGTCGCCGGTTCCATGCCGAGGTTCTCTCCGCCAAATGCGGCCTCATCGAGCACTCTGCCGGCAAACAACTGAGCATCAGGATCCTCGAGTACGAGACCCACATGCCGCGCGAGTTCGGCGACCTGGTGAGATCTCGTGTCCATGTCGTGAACACGTACCCGCCCCTTGATCGTGCCTCCCTCGAAGTGAGGGATAACACCGTTGAGACATTTGCAGAGAGTGGATTTCCCGGCGCCGTTCGGTCCAATGACTGCGACGAACTCACCGGGCATGATCCTCAGGTCAATCTCCTGAAGAACCCACTGAGAGGAGTCCGGGTAACGGTACGAGAATCGGTGGAACCCCACCGCGGGGGCGACTTGGTGTTCGGCAACGGGCTGCATTCAGACTCCTTATCCGAACGACGGCAGCGGGTCAGACGATCCGGTCGACGCCGACCAGCACGCCGAAGAGAATGATTGATACACAGAGGACCAAAGCATCGAGCCGACGGAACGACAGGCTGTGGATCGACGTGCGTGCTGCGCCCGAGCCGAAGGCCCGCGACTGCATCGCAACGCTCATCAGCGTCGCCCGCCGCATCGAGGTCATGACCAGAGGGACCACGAGAGCGGGATACGCCCGGATCTTGGTCAGAAAATGCCCGCGTTCGAAAGCCAGGGAGCCGCGAAGTCGCTGGGCCGCGCTGATAGTCGCGATATCCGCGCGCAGCACCGGTATCTGGTTGAGCGCCGTGGTGACCGTGTAGGCCGTACGGTACGACAAGCCGAGTCGGGTCAGAGCGAGGACGATCCGATCGATGCTCGTCCGCGACGTGAGGATGGGCACCGTGCAGGCGAGGACAAGCACTCGCAGGCAGAGTAAGAGCCCAAAACCGATCCCCTCCACCGTCATCGGAAGCGTGACGAGACCGAGCCCCGGCAGATCGACTCGGACGGGCGTGTCGCCCGGGAAGAAGAACGCCTGAGCCGCGATTACGAGCACGAACACGACTCGAAGCGGCTTGATACCGGCGAGCAGTTCCTCCCACCCGAGCCCGACCGCGCGCCACAGAAGGAGCGCAACGACAAATGCCGCGGCTATCGTCGCCGGGTGCCGCAGCAGAAAACAGAGGACCGACATCAGGATCACAACGGCGATTCGCACGCGGGGATCTAGTCTCTCCATTCCTGCACTCCACCCATGGGCACCGCGCCGGCGACCAGGGGAATCACGTCTTGGGAATCTCCCGCACGATTTCCGGCAACACTTCAAAGAGGTCGCCTACGATCGCCACGTCTGCGAGCTGCATCAGCGGCGTGTCGGGATTCTTGTCGATCGCAATAATGTAGTCACACGACTGCATGCCGACAAGGTGCTGAATCTGCCCTGATATGCCGCACGCGACGTATACCATGGCCTGGACCGTCTGACCGGTCTGGCCGACCTGGTGGTTGTAGGGAACCCAGCCCGAATCGACTGCTGCACGACTGGCGCCCACAGCGCCGTTGACACGTTCCGCGAGACGCTTCAGCAGCTGAAACCCTTCAGGTCCCTTCACGCCTCGACCGCCGGCGATAATGAAGCGCGCGTCGGCGAGGTTGATCGCGTTCTCCGTGTCCTGAAACACCTCGATCACCTTCTTGAGCTTCGAGTCTTCACTGTCGAGCAGCTGCTCGGTGATCACACGTCCGGTCCGACTCGTATCCGTGGGCAGCGCGTTCATGACGCGGGGGCGAACCGTAGCCATCTGAGGCCGGTGGTTGGAGCAGCGGATCGTCGCCATGATGTTCCCGCCGAACGCGGGCCTCGTCTGCAGAAGGTCGCCGTTCTCAGGGTCGATCGAGAGCTCGGTGCAGTCGGCGGTGAGCCCGCAGTTCGCCGCAACGGCCACTCTCGGGATGAGCGCTCTGCCGCGCGTGGTCGCACCGCAGAGGACGATTTCCGGGTTGTAGGTATTGACGAACCGCACGAGCGCGTCCGCCATATCTTCATCGATGAACTGGGCGAAGCGCGGCTCATCGACGACTAGAGCGACATCGGCGCCACCATGGAAGAGCGGCTCGATCTGCTCGCCCAGTTCGTGGCCCATCACGACACACCAGACTTCGCACGCCCGGTCATCGGCGAGTGAACGCGCCGCCCCCAGCAGCTCGTAGGTTACCTTCTGAATCTGCCCGCCGAGTACCTCGGCAACGACCCAGACGTTCTTGTGCGCACTCCGAGCCTCGTCAGTATTGGCTATCATCTCTGCTCCTTTCCTGATTCTCGATCGTCTAGAGAAGACCGCGTCGCCGCAACTCGCGCACGAGCGTTCCGGCGCTCTGTGAAGGCGGGCCGTCGAGCACGAGCGTCTCTTTTCCCCGCGGCGGCGGCGGGTTAGTGGTGACGACGCGGGTGGGAGATCCATTGAGCCCGATCAGCTCCTCGTCGGCGCCGATGTCTTCAGGCGACCAGACCGGTATCTCGAGCTTCTGGGCCGCGAGGCGTCCCTTCAGCGTAGGAACGCGCGGCTGGTTGATGTCCTTGACGACGGTGAGCACCGCGGGAAGCGCGATCTCGCACAGGTCCCACCCGTCCTCGTGCATCCGCCGTGTGGTGATCCCCCCGTTGCTCCGCTGCGGTATCTCCATCACATACGTCGCCTGAGCCCATCCGAGCTGCGCGGCGATTCCCGGCCCAACCTGAGCGGTGTCGCCGTCGATCGCCTGTTTGCCGCAGAACACGAGATCGACGTCACCGATCTTCTCGATCGCCTTTGCAAGCGCGTAACTCGTCGCCCAGGTGTCGGACCCTCCGAAAGCACGTCCGCTGAGTAGTATCCCGGCGTCGGCTCCCACGGAGATCGCCTCGCGCAGTACGGCCTCGGCACGCGGCGGCTTCATCGTCATCACGATGACCTCGCCGCCGCTGCTCTCCTTGATCTTCACCGCCTCTTCCACCGCATAGGTGTCGAAAGGGTTCATGACCGCCTTGATTCCCTCCCGGACGATTCGTTTCGTCTCCGGATCTATCTTCGCGTCGTGCGTGCCGGGAACCTGTTTGACGCAGACTACCATCTTCATGAGGTCACCTTCTCGTTCTGAACCTGCTCCCACAGACCGGTGATCCGGTCGTACTGCTTCTTGAATCCGAGCAGGGAGAGATAGACACCGCACCGCGGGTAGTTCCGGTGCAGGTTCTTGAGCGTCTCAACCGGGTTGAACGACTCGGGGTCTTCGGCGACCTCGTACCCCACCGCCTCCGAGAGGAGCCCGATGTTCTTGCTCATCCACGCTTCAACCGCTACCGGTATGTCCGGGTACTTCTCGAGAAGCTTGTCCACGACCGGATGGCTGTTGATTACCGGCTGCGTGATGATGAACGACGCGCCGGCGTCGAGCTTTCGCTCCATCTTCGCGAACTCGTGCTCCTCAGGCTCGTAAGGGTTGAAGGCCACGCCGAGCTCGAAAACGCCCGGGTACTCCCGCGCGATGTAGCGCAACAGCTCGACCGAGGTCACCGACTCGACGTCGGTCGCGCCGACGTCCGCCGGGGTGAGCTTGGGCAGGCGGTCCGACCCGTCACCGGAGATCACCAGCAACTGCTCGATCTTCAACTCCTTGCACGACTCGAGAATTCGGTCGAGATCATCCTTCGTGTGGAAGGTGTTGAGGTGAATCATCACGAGGCCCGGTTTGGCCTCGAGCTCGAGCTCTTCGATCATCTCGGTTCCCTGGAACGCGAGATTGCCCATCGCGTTGTCGGTAATACAGCAACAGTAGCCGCTGTCCATCACGCGGTTGAACTTGCTCGTGAACCGCTCGAGGTCAGCCTCGAGCTTCTCTGAGTCCTGCTTGGGCGGCAGAACCTCTACGTGGTAGATCCTGTTATCGATGTGGTGCTGCATATCCTTCCTCTCTGCTTAGAAGAGTCCGCGAACCTTACCGGTCGCTGTGTCTACGTCGATGTTGCGGAACGCGGGATCAGACGACGTGCCCGGCATGAGCTTGACACCGCCGGCAACCGGCACGAGAAAACCGGCACCGCGATACGTCAGAATGTCGCTGATCGGGAGCGTCCACCCCTTTGGTCGGCCCTTGAGTGTCGGGTCATGACTGAGGCTCAGGTGTGTCTTCACCATACAGGTCCCGAGCTGCTTCGCCTCCGGATCCTCAGCGATAGCCGCGAGCTTCTCTTCGGCCTCCGGCGTGTAGCTCACCCCGTCGGCCCCGTACACTTCGCGTGCGAGCAGCGAGATCCGCTCCTTGATGGGCATGTCCAGCGAGTAGAGGTAGTCGAACGTCGGCTTTTCTTCGCACGCTTCGACCACGGCCTCTGCGAGCTCGACCGCGCCTTCACCGCCCTTCTCCCAGTGCTTGCTCAGAGCGACGCGCGCCCCCGCGCTCTCTGCCGTGCGCCTGATCACCTCCACCTCATCGTCGGAGTCGGTGTAGAAATGGTTGATGCAGACAACGGGCTGAATCCCGCTCTTCTTCACCGTCTCGATGTGCGCGACGAGATTCTCCGTGCCCTGCTCCACGAGACCGACGTTGGCTTTCGTGTACTCCTCGGCGAGATCCTTGCCCGGTACGACGCGCGGACCGCCGCCGTGCATCTTGAGTGCCCGCACGGTGCAGACGATTACCGCGGCGTTCGGCACCAGTCCGGAGAAGCGGCACTTGAGGTTCCAGAACTTCTCGAACCCGATGTCTGCGCCGAAGCCGCTCTCGGTCACGTGGTAGTCGGAGAGCTTGAGGGCGAGTCGGTCGGCAACGATCGACGACTGCCCGATCGCGATGTTCGCGAACGGACCGGCGTGTACGAAGACCGGCTGGCCTTCGATCGTCTGCATCAGGTTCGGGTTGATCGCCTTGTGCATCAGGGCGGTCATCGCGCCGCCGACTTCGAGGTCGTCGGCCGACACCGGCTTCCCGGACTTGCTGTAGCCGACGACCATCTTCCCGAGACGCACGCGCAGATCCGCGAGGTCCTTCGCAACGGCGAGGATGGCCATGACTTCCGAAGAGACGGTGATCTGGAACCCGCTCTTCATCATGAAGCCGTCCATCTTCCCGCCGATGCCGATGATGATCTCCCGCAGCGCCTGCGCCGAGAAGTCGATCGTCCAGCCCATCGCCGGGTTGCGGGGGTCTATGTTGAGTCGTTCGAGGCCGCGCTTCGCGAGGAACTTGTCGCCGTAGTTGAACTCGTGCTGGATCCGCGAGGTGAGCGCGACCATCGCGAGGTTGTGCGCGTTGTTGATTGCGTCGATGTCTCCGGTCAGCCCCAGACTGAACTCACTCAGCGGTATACACTGCGCGAGCCCACCTCCGGCGGCGCTGCCCTTGATGTTGAACGTTGGGCCGCCGGACGGCTGCCGGATTCCTCCGGTCACCCGCTTGCCGATCTTGCCGAGTCCCTCGACGAGACCCATCGTTGTCGTGGTCTTGCCCTCGCCAAGCGGCGTCGGCGTAATCGCGGTGACATCGATGTACTTCCCGTCAGGCCGGTTCTTCAGCCGATCGAGGACGCTGATGTAATCGACCTTGCCGATGTAATGCCCGTACGGATGAAGCTCGTCTTCAGTTATTCCGAGCTCCTCCGCTACGACGCCGATCCTCTTCATATCGGCGGCGGCGGCCTCCGCGATTTCCCAGTCCTTCATCTTCTTAGGGTCCAACGTGGCCATGGTTTCT
>SLST01000515.1 GCA_007130265.1 Spirochaetales bacterium | reverse complement strand
TGGAGATGCTGTGCACCGGCAGATTGTTTGACGCCGAGCACGCACTGAGAATTGGCCTAGTGAATCGTGTTGTACCGGCGGAGACGCTGTCTCGCGAGGTGATGGATCTGGCGACGGAGATTGCGTCTAAGTCTGCAGTATCCCGGTTCGCTTGACGGAGCGAGAATCGGTCGCTCGTCGTGCCTGGTTACGGACCCGCCGTGGTCAGGTCTTCACCGCCAGTAGCGAAAAGCTCTTGACGCCGAACTCGCCGGATGCCTCTCTCGCGGATTCAGAGAGAAAGTGATACTGCGAGTTGTCGCGGGTTTCCACCACCTCCATCCCTGCGCCTTCGATCATCGTGAGGTAGTCGGTCTGTTGCGCCGCTCCGCCGATACAGGAGGCCCAGAGGGTCGCATCGCAGACGATATCGGTCGTCAACTGCTTCTCCGTCACGATGTCCGATATCGCCATGCGGCCACCTTTTCTCAGTACCCGAGATATCTGGTCAAACGCCTTCTGCTTGTCGGCGACCAGGTTGATCACCCCGTTGCTGATGGCAACATCGAAACTCGAGTCCACAAACGGAAGGTCGTCGATTCGGGCGTGACGAAACTCGACGTTGTCAAAACTGTCACCGCGCAGCCGGTTGGCGTTGTCCAGCTGTTCGGGGGTAATATCGATCCCGACGATTTTGCCGTCAGCTTTCACCAGTCTCGCGGCTACAAACGAGTCCATCCCCGAACCGCTGCCGAGATCGAGCACGGTCTCTCCCGGCTTCAGATCCGCGAAGTCCAAGTGGTAACCGACCCCGGCAAACGAGTCCACCGCCTCTTTCGGTACCCGGTCGAGCAGCTCGGCCGAATAACCGAGGTTGTCGGCCAAACCGCGCCCTACTTCAAAGTGGTAGCCCGCATGAGGCTCGCTGGCGACGTTTGCGTACACCTGCTTCACCAGACCTTCGATCTCTTGCTGGTTTGCTGTCTGTGCCATTGTATCCTCCTCCTGTCTACCAGGTTAGGAAAAACTTAAATTTGATGACTGGACTCGTCAAGTTAAGACGGGATCGCGGAAGCCGAGACGCAATGGGCGCAGCCGAGCAGTCGAGTGATACCGATGCGCGACTCGCGGTGCTGCAACGACTCGCCGAAGACCAGGGTGCGACCGGGAACCAGGTGATCCATGCGTGGATGCTCGCGTACCGGCAACGGCGCCGCAAACCGCCGGCGGACAGCCGGTTGGGTCGTGGTCGAGCCGCTACTCATCCCCGACGACGCCGGTGAGCGCATCGGCAAGCACCTCCGGCGACTGGCCCGCCAAGGGTATAAGCGAGAGAACGACAGATCCGTCGAACAGCGCGACTGCCCCGGCGAACTCCCCGCGGTGGAGGTAGAACAGGGGCCGGTCCCCGACGGTGCGGTTGGGCTCTTCCGACGGCGCTATGCCGTACCGCTCCCGCAGAGTTGCCGTGGTGACCGTACCCTGCGCGAAGGACGCCACGTGGAGAATCACCGCCGGGTTTACCACGTCCCCGCCGTACCCTCCCATTACCGAGACGCCGCGATCTGCGCGCTGTCCGTCGGAATCGATGAAGACCATCGTCCGCGCTTCGCCAAGGACGTCTGCGGGCAGCAGCCCGACGGCGCGCCAGAGACCCCTGGGACCGACCGTGGCAGCGTCGGCAGCAGCCTGGAAGGCCGCCGTGTCCAGTTCCGATAGGGCAGCGAGCATGCGGTCCGGTGAGACCGCACTGGGGAGCTGCGTACTCATCGAGATCGCGGCGTGTCCGCCGAGCGACGCGACGAGCTGCAGCGACTCCTCGGTCGTGCCGCCGATATCCAGAGCACGCACGCCCTGGTACACGATCATCCGACCGGCATCGACCCGTTCCAGTTCGCCAGCGGCGGATTCGGCGAGCTCGAGCGCGCCGTGGTCGGCGTCCGGGAAGAGGCCCGTCAGCGCCGGATCGGTCATTACGAACTGAACGAGGAGCGTTGCATCGACACCGTCGGAGTACACACCAACGACGCGGCGGACGGGGAGCCTCTGGATCGCCGGACCGTAGTGCGGCTCCTCGCGACCTGAGTCGTAATACTCGGTCAGCTCGAGCCCCGTCAGCGAGCGCGGGAACAGATTCCGGTTCGCGTCACGATCCTGCGCGAAGGCGTCGCCGCCCGGCGCGTACAGCGTCATCGCAATGGCCGCGAGCATCGTCGCGGTCAACCTTCCGGCAAGACGACAGTGTGGCATGCGTGTGCTCATCGATTACCTACTTCCAGATCAGATGATCTTCGTCGGTGAATCGTTCATCTCCCTGTTCGGGGGTGAACGGCCGGATGCGGAAGAGCTCCACCTCTTCCGGACGGACCTGGAAGTAGAGGAGGTTGCCGCTGCCGTTTGGATCGGGATGCAGTGCGACCGGCCATCGCACGAAGTCGAGTTCGGCGAGCTCACGCTGGGGAGGCGAGTCCCATTCGCCCGCCGAATTGTAGTTCGGATCGAACTGTCTGACCTCTTCAGCCGGGAAGTAGAGCCGTCCATGCTCATCCTCCACGATTGGCCCCCGCGCGGCGAATACGTAGAGGTCACCGTGCTCTGTTCGGGCGAAGACCTGATAGAAGAAGCCGTCTGCACGAATGTGGAGAATGACATCCTGGATGTAGTTCCGGTCGTCGCGAACGTAACGCCAGATGCCTTCGAACGTCCCGGGAACCGTCGCCGTCGGCAGTCCCTCCGCATCGCGAGCGCGTACCGGCGGGTGAGTCTGGGCGGTCTCCTCCGCCTGCCGCCGCAGACGTCCGACCTCCTGGAGATTCAGGATTTCCTGCGGTGGTTCCCAGTCCGTTGCGGTCATGCATCCGACTACGAATGGCGTGAGAGCAAGGAGCAAAACCCCTCTCCAGATTGATCGCATGATTCTTCCTCCGTGCGTGTGGTTTGTGTCGTTCGCCACCTCCTGGTCGAGAAGGGCGTCCGTTCGAAAGATTATCAATAATCTCAGATATGGCAAGCGGCGGGCGCGGCTCATGAGCGAGGCGAACCACCCGGTGTTTACGCACTCGCCCATGCTAGTTTGGAAATGTCCCGGCCGACAGCCTGGTATTCGTGCGCTCGGAGCTCAGAGCGGTGGAAACCTTGGGTCCCGCCGGTCGCGCTCGTGAGCTATCATCTATACTCGCGATGGAGCTGAGCTATGGATACCCCGGTGGCCCCGTCTTCCGAACCGTTCGCGTGGCGATCGTTTCTGCTCGATTGCAGTCGCCACGTGCAGAGCATCGGATTTCTAAGACGCGTGGTTGACCTGTTGCAGCGCATGGAGATGAACACGCTCCACCTCCACCTTACCGACGATCAGGGATGGCGGATTCCGGTTCCCGCGTACCCGAGGCTGACCACAGTCGGGGCCGCGATAGAGACGGGATCGCGGCAATCCGGGTTCTACACGGCGGACGAGATCCGGGGCCTGGTCGACTACGCGGGAGAACGAGGCGTTCGGATCGTTCCGGAGGTAGACATTCCTGTTGTGCGCAGGTAAGGAGTCGACCTTCGAGCTCATCGACGCGGTGGTAGAACCTGTCCGCCCCGTTGAGATGTTGGCTCTTGGCTGAACGGGGCGAGTCACGAGTATAATGGCCTATGACAGCGATACTCAGCGCCTGGTGGCGCAGCACCAACACGGCCCGGGGTCATCATGAACCTGCGTGTTGATTGGGCGGCGTTTCTGGCGCGGCACGATATGCGCGTCTCTGCGCTCCCGACGGGGTGGACGGACGCTCCGCACTTTGGCAATGCGATGGTCGGATCGATGCTCTACGTACGGGACGGTCACCTCTGCATCGAAGTCTTTCGTGCAGACGTCTGCGATCATCGCCCGGAATCGTACGGCTGGATCGCCTACAGCCGACCCCGGTTTCGCATAAGAGATGGACCACGTTGCCGAACGTGCCCCGCACGGCTGGCGAGCCGAGCACGAGCTGAGAGTAGCTTCTGATGAGGAAGCACTGGGGTTCAGCCCCATGTCAGAC
>SLST01000133.1 GCA_007130265.1 Spirochaetales bacterium | reverse complement strand
CGAGCTCTCCGGTGCACAGGTCGTAGCCCTGTCTCGCATAGAAGGCATTGCGCAGGATTCGCAGCTGGTCGAGCGTCAGGAGCCGCAGGTACTCGGGCTTGAGCTCCGTACGTTCGAAGGCCCACCGCTCGCCTTCCGACGGTGTGGTGCGCAGCCACCACGGGACGGGCTCCAGGACGAGGCGGAAAGTGTCCTCCGGCTGCGGTGACACGGTTGCGGTATGGATCTCGAAATCTCGTCGGCCTATGCTTATTACCGCACTGTCAATCGCATCGCCAAAGGCATACGAGTCGACCCAGTGCTCGGCTTCGTTGAACACCTGGACGGTGATCTCGCCTATCTCGCCGTTCCAGGTGCCGCCGGTGCCGTAGAGGTACTCGACCGTCGAGGCGAGCCGGTCGCGTCCGTACTCGCTGCGGTACCGGACTCGAGTCGCGGTGATCTGGTCCTGCGGAAAGACGACTTCCTTGACGTACCACGAATCGATGCGCTCGTCGGCGCCGGTTCGGTCCGGAAGCTCGACGGTCGGGATCGGTTCGTCGTTCACCCAGCTGCGGAAGTCCGCGAACGGCTCGTCGGAGGTTCCGTAGGCGAAACGAGGGAAGCCCAGGTCATGGCGCACCTCGGGCCCCTCGTTGAAAAAGAGAAACGAGACATCGATGTAGTAATGGTCGCTCCGCAGATGGATTCTGATCGTCTGAGAGATGAGCGCGACCGTCGTGTCCACAGGTTCCCGCATCGCGACGGTGCCGCCGCCGGTCTCCACGAACGCCTCGTCGGCTTCGGTGTGTGGCGGTCGCGGAGCGAGAAACGCAACGGCGAAGAACACGATCAGAATCGCATCGCGGAGCGGGACGAGGAGGCGCGCCGCTCGGCAACCGGATGACACCCTCATACACTCAAGCTACCGGAGATCGCAGCCGGGGTGAACCCCGCCCTGCCGCGTGTCCTGTTCCGCGACGTGGGCAAGCGGGTATGCCCTTGTCCGTCACTCCCGGTATACTCGGCGTATGGACCAGACGGAAGCCGAAAGTGTGGTGAGACGAGCAACGCTCGACGGCGAGTGGACACTCTACCCGGTTCCACCCGGCGAGACACCGATTCTCTCTCCCGAGGATCTTGGCCGTGTCCCGTTGGATCCAATCCCCGCGGTCGTCCCCGGAAACGTCGAGCTCGACCTGATGCGCGCCGGCAGGATCGACGACCCGTATATCGGGACGAATGTCTACCGACTTCGGGACCTCGAGGGCTACGACTGGTGGTACCTGAGGGAGTTTGACACACCATCGCAGCTTCCCGGAGGATCAGTACGACTCCTTTTCGAGGGAATCGACTGTCTGGCGACCGTCTGGCTGAACGGCGAGGAGCTCGGGGCCACCGACAATATGCTCATTCCCTGGTCGTTCGACGTAGCCGACCGGCTGGGTACACGAGAGCCCAATACGCTCGCCGTCCACATCGCCTCGCCGGTGAACGCCGCGCGGGACTACGTCTACGAGCCGTGGCTGACTGCGGTCTCCACCGGTTTCGATCATCTTTTCGTGCGCAAGGCGCCCCACATGTACGGCTGGGACATTGCTCCGCGGATCGTCACGGCCGGCATCTGGCGATCTGCTGCGCTCGAGGTTCACGGTCGCGACGAGCTCGTCGACGTCGCCTATGCTGTTGAGTCGATCGACAGCGGAACCGCGGTGCTGAAGATCGGCTGGCAGTTCCGGACCGACGCGGTGAGTCTCGACGGACACGAGCTCGCCGTGTCCGGTGCCTGCGGAGAGCACCGTTTCGAGCACGTCTTCCGGCCACACTTCATCGCCGGGGAGCTTCGCCTCGAGCTCGCGGACGCTCGCCTGTGGTGGCCCAAGGGGTACGGTGAGCCCAATCTCTACGAGGTGACCTGGGAGCTCAAGCGCGACGGTGCCATCGTAGACGTGCGCACCGATACGGTCGGACTTCGCACCGTGGAACTCGAGCGAACGGAGCTCGCCGGCGAGCCCGGCGCCTTCCTCTTCCGCGTCAACGGCGAGCCGGTCATGTGCAAGGGAACCAACTGGGTGCCGCTCGACGCGTTCCACAGTCGGGACGCGACGCGCTACGATCGGGCGCTCGAGCTCATCGACGACCTCGGGTGTAACATCGTCCGGTGCTGGGGCGGAAATGTCTACGAAGACCATGCTTTTTTCGCCTTCTGTGATCGGCACGGGATCATGGTGTGGCAGGACTTTGCCTTCGCGTGTGCGATATACCCGCAGGACCCGGCCTTTCTCGCGCGGGTCCGTCTCGAGGCGCAGACCATTGTGCGGAGGCTGCGAAACCACGCGAGCCTCGTGCTCTGGGCCGGAGACAATGAGATCGACGTTGGCTATCTGAAACGTGGTCTTGATCCGGGGAAGAACCGCGTCAGCCGGGAGGTTCTGCCGCAGGTCTGCGCTGCGAGCGACCCGTACCGCCCCTATCTCGAAAGCTCTCCCTTCGTCGCCACGGAAGTCGTGCGCCGCAAGCGACGCGATCAGCGACTGATGCCCGAACAGCACCTCTGGGGCCCGAGAGACTACTTCAAGAGTCCGTTCTACGCGGAGAACACCGCGAGCTTTGCGAGCGAAGTCGGCTACCACGGATGCCCGAACGTCTCGAGCATCCGACGGTTCATCGAGCCGGACTACCTGTGGCCCGATGCAAGGGCAGCAGGTCGGGACTCGCCGTGGCAGGGCAACGATCAGTGGCGAGCGCACGCCACCGATCCCGAACCCGTTCAGGGACCCTATGCCGACCGCATTGGACTGATGGCGAACCAGATCAGGGAGCTGTTCGGGTTCTACCCAGAGAACCTGTCCGACTTCGCACTCGCTTCTCAGATCAGCCAGGCGGAGGCGAAGAAGTATTTCATCGAGATGTTCCGCCTCGGCAGGTGGAAGCGAACCGGGATTATCTGGTGGAATGCGCTCGACTGCTGGCCTCAGTTCTCCGATGCGATCGTCGACTACTATTTCGCCAGGAAACTTGCCTACTGGTACATCAGAAGGGTACAGACGCCGGTGTGCGTCATGTTCGAGGAGCCCGCCGCATGGACGTGCCGCGTCGCCGTCGCCAACGATACCCTCGAATCGGTCTGCGGAAGCGTGGAAGTAGTCGACGCTGAGACCGACGAAGTACTCGTGGCCGACCGCTTCGCGGTCGAGGCGAACGTGAACCGCGAGGTGGGACGAGTGAGCGTGAGCAGGGGTGAGCACCGGCTCTTTCTTGTCTCGTGGGAAATAGCGGGTCGCCGCTACGGCAACCACTACCTGCACGGAGCACCGCCGGTAGACCTCGCCTGGTATCGCAAGCTGCTTCCGAGGATCGCGTCGCTCCCGGGCGGGTTCGATCCCGACGCGATAGCAAAATGAGAAAGAGGAGGGAAGACTCAATGACACCAACGATGAACAGCCGCGACCGCGTGAAGCGGGCGATTCATTTCCGCTCGCCTGACCGCATGCCGCACTACCTGCCCGACGACGAGGAGAACGACATCCTCTGGCTCTGGCCCGGCCGCGAGCCGGACGTGCAGCCGTGGACGGTGGAGTCCGACGGCCTCGAGCGCCGGGTGGACGCGTGGGGCACGACCTGGACCCGGCCTGCCGGGGCCGGCAACCACGGCGAGAAGACGGGGCTCGCGATCCCGGACCTGCGCCGGCACGAGGGGTGCGCGTTTCCCGACTGCAATAACCGACGGCACCTCGAGGAGGCGAGAGCGGCGATCGAAGCGAACCGCGCGTCGGCAAATCCGAAATACTGTCTGGGCGTCATGCCGTTCTCGAGTCTCAACGAAGGAACGCACAATCTCGTCGGTCTCGACAGGATGTTCGTCGCCTACTACGAGGAGCCCGACCACCTCAAGGCGCTCGTCGGGCGGCTCGCGCAGGCACAGCGTCAGTCGATCCGGATGCTGCATGAGATAGGATGCGACGGGGTGATGGGCTACGACGATTGGGGGCTCCAGGACCGGATGATGGTCGGATTCGACCTCATCGACGAGTT
>SLST01000291.1 GCA_007130265.1 Spirochaetales bacterium | reverse complement strand
CGGATGTTGAAGCCCTTCTGCTCGAGCCCGGGGCGCTCGGCCTTCAGCCGAACTTCGTCCGTCCAACTCAGAAAAGTATTCAGCTCGCCGGCGATTTTCGGGTTGATCAACTCGAGTTCACCGATGAACACCTCGCCCGTGGTCCCGTCGATGGTCATCGAGTCACCCTGTTTGACGGTCTGTCCGTTCACGGTGAGTTTCTTGCCGGTGATCACAACGTCCTTGCAGCCGGCGACACACGGCTTGCCCATCCCTCGCGCCACGACCGCGGCGTGGCTGGTCATGCCGCCGGTGGAGGTCAGGATGCCTTCCGCAGCATGCATGCCCTCAATGTCCTCAGGGCTCGTCTCGCGACGCACGAGGAGGACCCGCTTGCCGTCCTTCTTCCACTGCGCGGCCTCTTCCGCGGTAAACACAACGAGACCGGTAGCGGCGCCCGGGCTCGCGTTCAGGCCCTTCGCGACCGCCTTGTTCGACTTCTTGGCTCTTGGATCGATCTGCGGATGGAACACCTGGTCGAGCTGTTCCGGAGTCACGTGGCCGATCGCTGTCTCCTTGTCAATCCTCTTCTCATTGACCAGGTCAACGGCAATCTTGATTGCCGCGGCGCCGGTGCGCTTGCCGTTTCGCGTCTGCAGGAGGTAGAGCGATCCCTGCTGGATCGTAAACTCCATATCCTGCATATCCTTATAGTGCTCCTCGAGTCGGTCCTTGACGTCGACGAGCTGCTTGTACATCTTCGGAGCTTTCTTCTCGAGCGTCTTCAACGCCATGGGCGTGCGGATACCGGCGACAACATCCTCACCCTGTGCATTCATCAGGTACTCGCCGTAGAAGATCCTCTTGCCGGTCGAAGGGTCGCGCGAGAAACACACACCGGTACCGGAGTCGTCCCCGAGGTTCCCGAAGACCATCGACTGCACGGTGACCGCCGTTCCCTTGAGTCCCTTGATGTCGTTGATGCGCCGGTAGGAGATCGCCCGCTCGTTGTTCCAGGAACCGAATACGGCGTCGATCGTTGCCCAGAGCTGTTTCATGGGGTCCTGCGGGAAGCTCTGTTTCGTGTGCTTCTTGAACACTTCCTTGTAGGCATCAACGACCTCTTCGAGGTCGTCGGTACCGAGCTCGGTGTCGAGCTCAACCTTTCGCTTCTTCTTGATCTTGTCGAGCGCAGCCTCGAAGTGCTCATGTGAGACGCCCATGACGACGTTACCGAACATGTTGATGAACCTGCGGTAGGCGTCCCAGGCGAAACGAGGGTTGTCGCTCTTCTCCGCAAGACCTTTTACCGCCTTGTCGTTCAAGCCAAGGTTGAGAACCGTGTCCATCATGCCCGGCATGGAAACAGCGGCACCGGAGCGCACGGACACGAGCAGGGGGTCATCGGCCTGTCCGAGCGTCTTGCCCATGATCTTCTCGAGACGCGAGAGGTTCTTCTCTACCTCCCCGGCCACTTCCTTTGGAATCTTGCCCTTGTTCTCGTAGTAGAGCTCACAGACCGCGGTGGACACTGTGAAGCCCGGAGGCACTGGAACGCCGATACTCGACATCTCGGCGAGGTTAGCCCCCTTCCCGCCGAGGAGATCCTTCATCTCCCTGCTGCCTTCGGCCTTGCCTTCGCCGAAAAAGTACACGTACTTCATGCTTGGTAAACCCCCAATGGTTTTTTCTGAAAGGAAAAACGTCGAGTGCTAGATTACGGAGAAAGCACGCAGTGTGTCAACGTAACGACAAGCTGCCTACCCGCCTATGCGATGTAAGCCTCGAGCCTTCCGACCCGACTGGGGTGCTGCAAGCGCTTCAGCGCCTTCTTCTCGATCTGTCTGATCCGCTCTTTCGTGAGATTGTACCGATCTCCGATCTCCTTAAGCGAGAGCGGACTGCGCCCGTTGAGACCGAACCGGTACTGGACGATCTCACTCTCCTTTGTGGTGAGCGTCGCAAGGATCGAGTTGATGTCGTCCTTAAGCGCCTTCTCCACAACCTGTGAGTCCGGGGCCAGATAGCCGTCGTCCTCAACGAAATCACCGAGGATGCTTGAGTCCTTCTCGTTGTAGACCGGCGTCTCGAGTGAGATGAGCTCGCGGGAGATGTTGATCAGATCCGCAACATGCTCCTGATTCATGTTCAGCGTCTCAGCAATCTTCCTTATCTCAGCCTCTTCGCCATGGCGCCCCTGAATCTCCTTGCGGACCTTTTCGATCTGCACGAGCTCGTTGGCACGGTTCAGCGGGAGTCGGATCATCCGCGACTTCTCACAAATAGCCTTGAGTATGGCCTGACGAATCCACCAGACCGCGTAGGAGATGAAATGGTAGCCCTTGCTCACATCAAAGCGCTCGATCGCGTTCATCAGCCCTATGTTGCCTTCGCTGATGAGGTCCGAGAGCGGCAGTCCCTGGTTCTGGTACTTCTTCGCCACATTCACCACGAATCGCAGATTCGCCTGCACAAGCTTGTGTTTCGCAAGTTCATCACCCGACTCGGCGAGCGTCGCATACCTGTTCTCCTCCTCTCGCGTGAGAAGCGGTATCTTGTTGATTTCTTTCAGGTACATAGAAAGGACGTTTTCATCGTCTCCTGAAGAGCGGGTGTATGTGCGAGTCCGTGGTGTAGCTTCTGCCATTGCTTCCTCCGGCTAATAAGAAGCAAGGGGCGTGCCAAAAAGCTCGATCATCGGCAACGCTTATATGCTTGCAGCGTAGTTACTTAGACGGGCTATCCAACCTCGCCGGCAGAACGCCTCACCTCGATGAGTCATATTGAACCACTTGTACGCCGAAGCCGAGGAACTGGGTCAGAATTTCCCAATCAGGGCCTCGTCGGCTCCCGGTATGCGTCCGTGACAGAGTCGGTATGGGAGCCCGCTTCCGCATACACACCGATCCTCGTCGCCAACCCGACGGCCATGAGAGAAATCGACCGCGACATCCTCGGTCTTCAGGTCCTCCGGTACCGTGAGAAACGGGAAGACAATGACGATGCTCCGGAAGAGCTCGAGCTTCTGCCCGCAGGTCAGCTGCGAAAGGTCTGCACTCGCGCGCAGTCGGGCCCAGTACTCGTCGATGAGCTCGGCTATCATGTCTATCTCCGCCCGCGTCCCGAGGCGGTGCGATTGCTTCGACCGGATGTAGCGGGAGAGCTGTATGCCGTAGAAGGCCTGCTGATCGTCGATCTCGCGGCTCTCCTGCCGCGCCATTCCGTACCGGTTCGTCACGCGAAAGAGCTTCCGCCGAACCGTACCCCGCTTCTCAAGCCGTGCGGATTCGACCCAGCTCCCGATTGCCCGGTTGCGCATCCCTGCCTTCCGGAACCCCAGTCCGAGATAGTAGAACAAACGCGCGATGTCCGCTCTCCGTGAGCCCGAGCCCGGCGAGCGCAACCGATCGGTCGGAACAGCGAGCAGCGCACGCTCCAGGTAGGCGAGCGCCCGGAGCGGTCGATGGCGCCTGAGCCAACGAAGCCCACGCTGGTAGTCGATGAGCCATGACTGCACGGTTTTCCCCGAGACGAAACGTACTCCCGCGACTGCCCACAGTAAAGCGGCCGAGAGCCGCGGAAACCCTCGCGCGAGCCATGGCGCTGCTTCGATGCTGCAAAATCTTGACCGTGACCCACCGGACCGGTATATTACCGGTGAATCTACAAGCACCACATTAATCGCGATACCCTATCCAGGAGGAAGAGATGAAGGTGAAGCCCATTGGCGACCGTGTACTGTTGACGATTGAAGAGGTTGAAGAGAAGACGAAGAGTGGCCTTTTCATACCTCAGACCGCCCAGGAGAAGACGCAGACCGGCACCGTTGTCGAGGTCGGCGACGACAAGGATGCGATCACCGTCAAGAAGGGTGATAAGGTGATGTACGACAAGTACGCCGGCACAACGATCGAGCTCAACGGTAAGGATCATCTTATCATCAAGATGCCCGATATCATCGCGGTGATCGAGTAGTCTGTCGGATCTGCAATCACAAGCGTCCCTTCTCGGGACGCTTTTTTTTTCAACAGACTG
>SLST01000031.1 GCA_007130265.1 Spirochaetales bacterium | reverse complement strand
GACACCTGCCGGCCCACTTCCTGGCATAGGTCCTTTCGAGTCGCTCGGGTGAATCGATCGGCGATGGGCGCTGGTCAGGCCCTGCATGCTGAGATCAACAATTTCGGCACCAGTCTTCACGATGTGAGCTCGAATCCCTCGTACCACTCGAGCTCGGGTACCGCGAACTCCACCGTCCCGCGCTCGCCGGACCAGGTGAACGGCACGTCATCTCCGTCTCGCACACGCACGATCTTCGCCGGCTCGAACGCCGCCTGGATCTCTACCACCAGACCGCGAAGACACGGCGGCGCGAAGTAGCTCGTCCCGAAGTGCCCGCCGTTGTTCACGAGGTGCACGACCTGCGGCCGGTCGCCTTCACCCGGTCGCCTCGACCGCGTCACCATCACCGTGGGCGGGAGGTTCCCCTCCACGCCCGGCAGACGCGCGATCGACCGCACGACATCGCGGATGAGAAGCAGCGCATTGTCGTAGCCTTCGCGGTGGTAGAACCGGCCGGGAAGCCACGGAAGGTGGATGCCGCGCCCGGCGCCAAAGGGATGAACGACGATCCCCGGAAGCTCGGTGACCGTGTCCCAGTAGCAGAGCTCCGGCGGACCGTAGCGATGCGGCGGAATGAGCCGCATCCGCCCGGTCGCCGACTCCTCGTAGTCGGCGAAGAGAAACGAGTCGCCGAGGTAGACGAGATCACGGTCCGCCATTGACGGAAACTCCGCCCGGCGGGTGATCTCCAGTAGCGCGGAGCGCATGTCGCTTCTCGTCAGGCGGCGCCGGGTGATCCCCAGACAGCCGAGCGCGCACGATTCGCGTTCTTCGTACTCGTCGTCGCCAAAACCAGACTCGTACGACGAGATGACGCTCGCGCCCACGCGAGCCGCCCCATCAACCGCCGCCGCCTCCTCGTCGCTGAGGTAGCGAACGTTCGCAAGCACGATGCCCCGGTACCTGCTCAGGTCCATCGCGGTGAGGCGGCTGCGATCCACGGCGTCAAAGAGCACGTGGTTCTCCACGAGCAGGCGAAACCATCCCCGGTACTCCGGCTGGTCGTCTCCGCGCACGAGCAGCACGTCCGAGTCTGGCCGAAGCGCGTGGTAGGTTGCCGCGTGCGCCTCGTGGAACCTGAAGGTACGTCGGATAGCCTCATACCCACTGCGGTCCCGATGGTTGTCCAGCCGACCTATCAGGTAATAGTCGAGTCCGCCGCAGAACGCGAGACTCTGATAGAGCCGCAGCTCCTGGTGCGCCGGGGAGACCGCGACATGCCGCGCGGGAAACCCGATGAAGTCCACCGTCGCGTTACTCGCGATCCATCCCGGCCATCCGGTCACCGTCACGCTGGTATTGTCCGCCGCGCTGTACTGCCAGTGCGGCAGCGGCCTGCCGACCTCCGTGTTTGACTCGCCGCGCGCAAAGCCCTCCCCGTCCACGGTGTTTCGGTCGATCGCGATGTCCGGCCGCACGGCCTTGATAGCGGACACCATGCCGAGGGTCCGCTCGCGAACGCACTGCTCCTTGAACAACCGGTAGCGCCGGAACACAGAATCGTGCATGTCCTCGGCCGCGGGGAGCTCGGCGTCGAACTGCTCGGCGAAGAGGCGGCGGCAGCTCGCGCAGCGGCAGATCCCAAGGTACTCGTGGCTGTAGTTGTGCGTGATGAAGCCGGCCATGTTGAAGAAGATCCCGTCGACCGGCAGCCGCGTGATCGCCTCCTGCGCGATCAGCGGGGCGCAGCGACCCTGGTAGTCGCTGTTCACGCACACGTGGACGTTGCCGTGATAGTCCTCGACCCGACCGTCGGCATAGACCGACGCCCATTCCGGATGTTGCTCGTAGAGCGAACGTCGCACCTTGGAGAAATCGGTACGCGCGATGACGCGAATTCCCTGCTCGTGGCAGGCGGCGACGATCTCCTCGAGCGGATCGCCGGTGAGGTGCGGGCTCTGATAGTGAAAGGGAAGCTCCGTGGGATAGCTTGCGATGATGCCGGCCACGTTGATCATCGCAACCGTCGCGTGCATCTGCACGAGCTGCCGCACGTACTCGTCGGCGCGGATGTCCGCCATGTCGATCTCGCGGAGGTTGGTCTGGATCAGTCGCCAGGGGTAGCCTCTCCACCATGGTGTCATGCCCATTGGTATCACGTATAATCACGAGATGGAATCGGCACGACCCAACATCATCTTTTTCTTCTGCGACGACCTTGGCTGGGGAGACGTGAGCTGTCTCAACCCGGAGTCGAAGATCGCGACGCCTCACATCGATGCACTCGCCGCCTCCGGGGTCAGCTTCACCGACGCCCATGCCGGGAGCGCCGTCTGCACGCCATCGCGCTACACGCTGCTCACCGGCCGCTACTGCTGGCGCACCCGTCTCAAGGACGGGGTGAACGGCGGGTACAGTCCCGCGCTCCTGACGCCGGAGCGCCCGACGATCGCCTCGCGTCTGCGGGACGCCGGGTACGCGACCGCCTGCGTCGGCAAGTGGCACGTCGGCATGGACTGGCAGCTGAAGCCGGAGGCGGAAGGCCGGCAGTTCCGCCAGGAGCTCAGCGCGAACGAGAGCGAGTTCGACACCCTCGTCGACTTCACCAAGCCGGTACGCAACGGCCCAACCGACGTCGGCTTCGATTCTTACTTCGGCATCTCCGCTTCACTCGACATGTCGCCGTACGTCTACATCGACGGCGACCGGGTCACAGAGCTACCCACGGGGTTCAGCCCGAAGGGTGAGGCGGAGCTCCGTGCGCGTCCCGGGGTCGCGGCGCCCGGCTGGTCGCACGAGCGGGTCCTCCCGGAGTTCGAGCGTCGGGCTCTGTCCTGGATCACCGACCACGCAGAGGAGCGCTTTTTCCTCTACCTGCCGGTAGCCGGGCCGCATACGCCGGTCGTTCCCACGCAGGAGTGGATTGGACGAAGCGGCTGCGGCATCTATGGAGACTTCGTGATGCAGATCGACTCGGTGGTGGGATCGATCGTCGCTCGGCTTGAGGAGCTCGGCATCCGCGATTCGACCGCGTTCTTCTTCTCGAGCGACAACGGGCCGGAGACGATCACGGCACCCTACCGTGAACGCTACGAACACGCGAGCGCCTGGAGGTTCCGGGGGATGAAGCGCGACAACTGGGAAGGCGGTCATCGCATTCCCTACATCGTGAGCTGTCCCGACCGGATCAACCCCGGCATACGCTGCGACCGGTTCGTCGAGCTCGCCGACTTCTACGCGACCGCGCTCTCTCTGGCGGACATCCCGCAGACTGACGGTGCGACCGACGGTACGGCGGGCGGCGAGGACAGCTTCGATATGAGCCCGCTCCTCCTTGGCGAACCGGCGTCCGACTACCGCGACTTCGCCGTCCACCACTCCTCGCGGGGGAGGTGGGCAATCCGGCGCGGCTCGTGGAAGCTGCTCCTTCATCCCGGCTCCGGCGGTAACGCCTGCGACTGTCGTGAGAACGACGATCCGCTGCAGCTCTACAACCTTGCGACCGACCCCTTCGAGACACGCAACATCTATACTGAGCACCCGGATATCGTCCGCGAGCTCAAGGATCTCTGCCTGCGCGTCATCACCCGCGGCCGCTCGACCCCCGGGCGTGATGCCGCGAACGACGGCGGTCCCGGGGACGAGACGCACTGGCGGCAGCTGCAGGAGTTACTCGAACTCGAGGCGTGAGCCGGCGTGACGGGCGCCGCAGGCATAAAGGCGCAGTCGCACCGTTGCGGCCACAGCGGTGCGGCCGCTAGATTACCTCCAGATAGTCGCGGTCGGGAATCTGCGGGAATGGCGCGGTGGGAAGCAGCTGGTACCAGTAGGCGACGCTCGCGATGTCGTCCTGCATGGGCAGATAGCGTCCGCCGCTTCGCCAGCCGAGCGCCTGCATCGTGACCCGCAGGTCTGAGGCGAACCGGACGGGATCGGTGATGTGCCACCGATAGAGGCCGAAGCGCTGCTGTGAGCGGTAGAGGCCGTCCGGCCGCAGGACCTGCGGCATCCCGGCGTAGGGAGTGGTGAACTCCCGGTACTCCCG
>SLST01000120.1 GCA_007130265.1 Spirochaetales bacterium | reverse complement strand
CTGCTGATCGCCGCGCAGAGCGGGTTCGGGACGGTGGACCTGAACGAGATCGACTTCCACTCGGAGGTCCCCGTGCCCATGGGCGCGTTCCATGCGAACGAGTACGACCCGCACGAGACGATCCGCAGCTGGCTCACGTCCACCGCCGAACAGGGACTCTACTACGCGGAGAATCGCGAGAGGTTCATCTCACGCCACGCCGGCGAGTACGTCCTGATCCAGATGGGCGAAGTCAAGTGGTCGGACCCGGACGGGCACATCCGCGAGAGCCGCCGCGTCCTCGCCGGGGAACGCCCGGACCAGGGACTCTGGCTGAAATACGTGGATCCCGACGAGTTCGAGGAGGAGCGCTACGGCATCTACCGGACGACCCTCGAACGAACAGGATCGGGCGCATGACGCCGCTGGATCGCGCGCTCGAGCTCATCGCCTCGCGCTCCGCGCACTTCTTCGAAGAGTGGAAGGAGCTCGTGGCGATCCCGTCAATTTCCACCGACCCGGCCCACGCGACTGATGTCGAAAGAGCCGCCGGATGGCTTGCAGACCGGCTTGCTTCCTACGGAGCCGCTCGCAGCGAGGTTGTTCCCACTTCCGGACACCCGCTCGTCTGGGCCGAGTTCCCGGCCGGCGAGGCCGACGCCCCAACGCTGCTCGTCTACGGGCACTACGACGTGCAGCCGGCGGATCCGCTCGAGCTCTGGGAGAGCGACCCCTTCGTCCCGACCGAACGCGACGGCCGGCTCTACGCCCGCGGCGCCTCGGACATGAAGGCCCAGGTCATGGCTACGATGCTCGCCGTGCGCGCCGCCGCGGAGGCGGGGGCGCTCCCGGTGACGGTGCGGTTCCTCCTCGAAGGGGAGGAGGAGATCGGTTCGCCGAGCCTGGCTCGGGCGATCGAAGCGCAGCCGGGACGCTTTCAGGCCGACGTGTGCCTCAACCCGGACACGGGGATGATCGACCCGCGGACGCCGTCCATTCGCTACGGTCTGCGCGGCCTCGCCTACTTCGAGCTGACCGTCACCGGGCCCGAACGCGACCTGCACTCCGGGTCTTTCGGCGGGACGGTCCACAATCCTGCGCAGGCCCTCGCCGAGCTCGTCGCCGGAATGCACGACGCCTCCGGGCGGATCACGCTTCCCGGCTTCTACGACCGGGTTCGCACGATCGACACCGCCGAGCGCGAACGGCTCGCGAGAGTGCCGGTGACCGACGAAGATATCCGCGCGCTGACCGGTGTTCCCTCGCTCTGGGGTGAACCCGATTTCACGGTCGTCGAACGCATTGGCGCTCGACCCACGCTCGAGATCAACGGGATCTGGGGCGGATACACCGGGCCCGGCGCAAAGACCGTGATACCCGCGCAGGCGCACGCGAAGATCTCCACCCGCCTCGTGCCGGATCAGCGGCCGGCCGAGGTGCGCGGACAGCTCGAAGCCTACCTCACCGCCCACGCGTCACACGGCATTCGATGGCGCCTCACCGAGCTCGCCGGCGGCGATCCGTTTATCTGCGATCCTGACTCGCCGGCGCACCGCGCCCTCGGCGCGGCGCTGCGCGAGGTCTGGGGGGCGGAGCCGGTGCTCGCGCGCATCGGCGGGAGCGTTCCCGTTGCCGCCGACCTCGAGCGGCTGCTCGGTATACCGTCGGTCCTCACCGGGTTCGCCCTTCCGGACGACCAGATCCACTCGCCGAACGAGAGCCAGCACATCGCGAGCTGGTACCGGGGGATCGAGGCAGTCGTGCGCTTCCTCTACGGCTATGCGCAGGCGGTCCGCCCGGGAAGCGGCGGGACGTAACTTTCATCGCGGATCGTTGTTGATCTGTACAGTTCGGCTACTCGCCATGACGCGTCCCGACGACGTCGCAACGATTCTGGCCAGGTAGAAGGAGGGCGCCATGAGAGGTGCTACCCTCATTGCCGCGGCGGTTGTCATAGTGGCAACCTTCCTGGGATGCGCGACCACGGGGGAGATTCCCGTGGCGATCGACCATGACCAGGCTATCTACATCTCTCCGGCCAACGAGGACGGCATCCAGGATGCGGTGACGCTCGATCTCCTGGTGACCCCGCTCGAGCGAACGAGACTCGTCTCGTACGAAGTGGCCGTCGCCGCCGCGTCCGGCGTCGCAGTGATCTCGCACGAGCAGTCGATCCCGCGGTCCGGCTTCCTGGCACGCCTGTTCGGCAGACGAAGGGAATCAGTCGAGCCGCCGGAGGTGGTCCTCTGGGACGGACTCGACGCGCAGGGTGTCCACGTGCCGGACGGCGTCTACACCCTCTCGGTCACCGTCGAGGACAATCGCGGCAACACCGGTACGAGCGGCCCGCAACAGATCATCGTCGACAACACCCCGCCCTTCGTCGCGGTCTCCGCGCCGTACACGCTCTTCACACCCAACGGCGACGACATCCTCGACATCCTGCCCATCTACCAGCGTCGCTCCACCCGGGAGGACCGCTGGGTCGGCGAGATGATCGACCGGTCTGGAGTGGTCGTGCGCACGTTTACCTGGCAGGGCGGCGCCCGGGACTTCTTCTGGGACGGGATGACGGACGCCGGACTGCCGGCCGACGAAGGCACGTATGCCTACCGGGTGTCCGCGACCGACCGCGCCGGAAACAGCGGCCGCTTTGAGCTGCCCGGCATCGTGCTCGAGCGCGACCCGCGTCCGGCGGTCGTCTCCCTCACGCGCCGCGCCTTCTCGCCGAACGACAGCGGGCGGGCGGACACGATCGGAATCCGGCCTCGCGCGGAAGTCACGGAGAACCTCGAGGGGTGGCAAGTCGAGATCAGGAACACGGCGGGTGAGACCGTGAGAACCTTCACGGGATCGGGCGAGCCGGTGCCGTTCAACTACGACGGCAAGGATGAAGACGGAAGTACCATCCCGGACGGCATCTACCGGGCGGTGCTGACGCTCACCTACCGCGGCGGACAGACCCCTCAGACCGCGTCGGACCCGTTCACGAGCGACACGACGCCGCCCCAGGCGACGGTGCGCCTGTCCACCGCCGTCTTCTCGCCGGACGGCGACGGGCAAATGGAAACCGTCGAAGTACTGCAGAGCTCGAGCGAAGAACGCGAGTGGATCGGGACGCTGACGAGTCCGGAAGGCGAGGTCATTCGCACCGTCGTCTGGGAGGGCCGCGTGGAGAACTTCGTCTGGGACGGCACCGATTCGCAAGGCGCCGTGCTCCCCGACGGGGTCTACACCTACGCCCTCACGGCGGAGGACGAAGCGGAGAACGTCGCGCGCCCGATCACCGCGCGCGTCCGCATAGACACGCGAGCGACCCCGATTCGGATCACCGCGACCGACGCCGGGTTCTCGCCGAATGGCGACGGCATCCTCGACACCGTGGGGTTCAACCTCGCGCTCACCGTACGCGACGGCATCGACTCCTGGACGGTTGCGATCCTGAACGCGGCCGGCACGAAGGTCGCGACGATCGCGAGCGGGACCGAGCTGCCGCAGAGGGTCTCGTGGGACGGCCGGATCGACGGCGCGCTCGTACCGGACGGCCAGTACCTCGCGGAGTTCGAGGTGAGGTACGAGAAGGGAAACATCTCTACCGCCCGCAGCGGCGCCGTCCGCGTGGACACGACACCCCCGGAGCTGATCGTCGGCCTCTCTCCACCGCTCTTCTCTCCTGACGAGGACGGGGTAGACGACGTCCTGTCGATCGCGATCACCGCACGCGACCTGAGCCCGATTGCCCGCTGGCAGGCCGACGTCTACGACCCGGCCGGCGCCCACTTCGTCGGGTGGAGCGGAACCGGCGCGCCTCGCAGCCCCTTGCGATGGGACGGCCTCTCCGCCGAGGGTGAGCTCGTCCAGTCGGCCGAAGACTACCGGCTGGTCGTGAGGGCTACCGACTCGGTCTGGAACACCGGTGAGGCAACCGCCACAATCCCCATCGACATCCTGGTCATCCGTGAAGGCGACCGCTACCGGATCCGGATCTCGAGCATCTACTTCGTGCCCTACACCGCGGACTACCTCAACCTCGAGCCCGAGCAGGCGAGG
>SLST01000110.1 GCA_007130265.1 Spirochaetales bacterium | reverse complement strand
TGAAGGCCTGCACGATGGCGCGCATGGCTTCGTTTTCGGCTTCCTGCCCTTGGTGCGCCCAGATGCGCACAATGTTTTTCCCGCTGCGGTCTGCCCCACACGCGGTGAGCAGCAGGGCGACCAAGCCGCCGTTCATCAGATTGACAAGAGTGCGTCGTACTTTTTTCATGGTTGGTATCTCCTCGTTTTGGTTCCTTGTCCGGTGCGCGTGGCGCGCGTATATGGTTTGCCTATGATTCGGCCAGCAGCTTGTTGATGGATGCGGCAGCCCGACGGCCTTCACCCATGGCGAGAATGACGGTGGCGGCCCCGAGCACAATGTCGCCCCCGGCGAACACCCGGTCCATGCTCGTCTTGCCGCTGTCGTCGGTGGTGATATTGCCCCACTTGTTCGCTTCGAGCTCCGGGGTCGTGCGGGTGATGAGCGGGTTCGAGTCATTCCCAATCGACACGATAACCGTGTCGAGGTCGATCACGCTCTCGCTTCCAGGAATGGGAACCGGTCGCCGCCGTCCTGATTCATCAGGCTCGCCGAGCTCGTAGTCGAGCACCTCGATACCGACGACCTGTTCGTTCTCATCGCCGAGGATGCGTGTTGGATTCTTCAGCAGCAGAAACTCGACGCCCTCCTCCTCGGCGTGGTCGACCTCTTCGGCCCGCGCGGGCATCTCGACGCGGCTCCTGCGGTAGATCACGTAGACCTTCTCCGCCCCTATTCGCAGCGCCGTCCGGGCCGCGTCCATCGCTACGTTGCCTCCGCCGAGGACCGCGACGCGGCGCGGCTGGTAGATTGGCGTCTGCGCTCGGTCGCGGTCGTACGCCTTCATCAGGTTGCTGCGCGTGAGAAACTCGTTTGCCGAGAACACGCCCACAAGGTTCTCGCCTTCGATGCTCATGAACCGCGGAAGCCCCGCGCCGGTGCCGATAAACGCCGCGTCGTAGCCGTCTTTCTCCAGAAGATCCTTGAGCTTGCGGGTCTGGCCGACGAGAAAATTGGTCCGGATCTCCACGCCCATCCGTTCGAGTGTGTGGATTTCCTCTTCCACAATCTTCTTGGGAAGCCGAAACTCCGGAATGCCGTAGATCATCACGCCGCCCGGCTTGTGGAACGCCTCGAAGACCGTCACGTCGTGGCCCTCTCTGCGGACATCGGCCGCGACGGTGATGCTCGCCGGGCCGCTGCCGATCACCGCGACTTTCTTGCCGGTCGGGGGCTTGACGTCCGGCACGCCGCCGGCATCGCTCGTAGCGGAACCACCCGCGGCGTCCGTCGCGGCGCTGTCCACGCGGGCGCTCGGCGGCAGCGGATTCGGCTCACCAAGCTGGTCCTCCGGCATACCCCGCAGACCCGTCTCCCAATCGGCGACGAACCGCTCGATCCTTCCGATCGATACGCTCTTAAAGGTGTCCTTGAGCGACTTCCCGACCGTGCAGTACTCCTGGCACTGGTTCTCCTGCGGACAGACCCGTCCGCAGATCGACGGAAGGAGGCTCGCCTCCTTGATCACGGCGAGACTCGCCGCGTAGTCGCCTTCGGCCGCGTGTTTGATGAACCGCGGAATGTCGATCCGCACCGGGCATCCCTCGACGCAGGGGGCGTTGCGGCACTGAAGGCACCGCTCGGCCTCCACGCGCGCCTGTTCCTCGAAGTAGCCGTAGGTCACCTCGTACATGTTTGCGTTGCGCGCCTGCGGGTCCTGACTGGGCATTTCCTGCTGCGGAATCGCGATCCTGTCCTTGGCCCGGACCTTCTCCATGGCCTTGAGGTCGTCGAGGATTCCTCTCGCCACTTCGCGCAAATCAGACGGTCTTCTGTGACTCATGCGTTTCCTTCTCCAGTTCCGCGGCCCGGGCTTCCGCGAGGCACTCGTGCCGCGCACGCTCCTCCTGTGTCCGATAGCTCGCGAGGCGCCTCATCATGTTGTCGAAGTCGACCTGGTGTCCGTCGAACTCGGGCCCGTCCACACAGACGAATTTCGTCTCACCGCCCACGTTCACTCGACAGCCGCCGCACATGCCGGTACCGTCGACCATGATTGTGTTGAGACTCACCATCGTGCGGACCCCGAACGGCCGAGTGGTCTCGGCGGCGAACTTCATCATCACCGGCGGTCCGATCGCGACGACGAGATCGGGTTTCGCGTCGGCCTCGCAGAGCTCCCTGAGCGGTTCGGTCACGAGCGCCTTGCGTCCGTAGGAGCCGTCGTCGGTGACGACGATCAGCTCGTCGGCTATCTCTCCCATCTCATCCTCGAGGATTACGAGATCCTTTGACCGGGCGCCGACGATGACCGTGAGTCGGTTCCCCGCGGCTTTGAGCGCCTGTGCAATGGGGTAGAGCGGGGCGACGCCGATCCCGCCGCCGACGCAGACCGCGTGACCTACGCGCTCGATGTGCGTGGGGTGCCCGAGCGGCCCGAGGACCGCCGCGACCGCCTCGCCTTCTTCGAAGGCCGCGAGCTTCATCGTCGTCCCGCCGACGGCCTGGAAAATGATGCGTATCCACCCGGACTGCGCGTCGGCATCCGCAATGGTGAGCGGGATCCTTTCGCCAAAGTCGGTGTCGACCTGCAGGATGATGAACTGTCCCGGCTCCCGCGCCTCCGCGATGAGCGGCGCGCGGATGCGCATCATGTAGACCTGTTCGGACAGCTGCCGTTTCTCAAGTATCGTGTGTTCCATGGACTCCTCGTGGCGGTCACGGTTGCGATGACGGTTGATGGCGTTCGAGCAGACGAACGAAGCTCATTGTATTGGATGGCGAGTCGTGTGTACAGGTCGGCGCTATCGGGTGCAGGCTCTCAGGGTGATTGGCCGGGCGTCTGAAGGCCGGAGGAACGAGTTGGCGAAGTCTCGGGCTGTGTCATTATCCGTAATTGTCGCGTCACAGAGCGGATGTCCGCTCGCGAGTTGTCGTTGACCGCGAGACGGTGTCATGTGATAATTCTGACTACAGGCGGGTCTGTCGGGGCCTGACGAATCAGTCAGCCCTCAAGGACCCGAAGTACCCCTAGGGAGTGGCTTTCGGTATGGCCCAGTTCATCGTGAAGCGGCTGTTGAGTCTCATTCCGCTTCTCCTGATCATCTCAATCATATCCTTCGCCATCATCCAGCTTCCCCCGGGAGACTTCGTCAGCAGCTACATCGCTCGACTGGCGGAACAGGGAGACAGCATCAGCGACCAGCTGATCGTGAACCTGCGCGCACGTTACGGGCTAGACGAACCGATGATCGTTCAGTACTGGATGTGGATTCGCGGGGTCGTCGTGGGTGACTTCGGCTTCTCCTTCGAGTACCGGGAACCGGTGGCCGATCTCATTTGGTCGCGCCTTGGATTCACGTTGCTCATCACCCTCTTGAGCACTTTGTTCGTGTGGGTCGTATCGTTCGTGATCGGCTACTATTCGGCAACGCATCAGCATTCCCCCGGCGACTATATCGCGACGTTTTTCGGTTTTATCGGACTCGCAACGCCGAACTTCATGCTTGCGCTGGTGATCATGTGGCTCTCCTACGATTGGTTCGGAACGAGCATGGGAGGACTGTTCTCCCGGGAGTTCGCCGAGGCAGCCTGGTCCTGGGCTCGTTTCGTGGACATGCTGAAGCACATATGGGTGCCCATCGTCGTCATAGGCACGGCGGGCACGGCGGGGCTCATCAGAATCTTCCGGGCCAATCTGCTCGACGAGCTGAGCAAGCCGTACGTTGAGACTGCTAAAGCCAAAGGACTGCCTGAGCGCCGTCTCATTTTGAAGTATCCCGTGCGAATCGCCCTTATTCCGTTCATATCGACGGTCGGCTGGACGCTCCCGGTGCTGGTTTCCGGAGAGACGATCGTCGGTGTCGTGCTGGGACTTCCTACGACCGGGCCGATGCTGCTCGGTGCGCTCCAGAGTCAGGACATGTACCTTGCGGGCACCTTCGTGCTCCTGCTGAGCACGTTGACCGTTGTCGGGACCCTTGTGTCGGACATTCTCCTCGCATGGATCGATCCAAGGATTGCCTATGAGTGACGAAACGGGCGGCGGATCG
>SLST01000299.1 GCA_007130265.1 Spirochaetales bacterium | reverse complement strand
TCCTCACGCAGATCATGTGCCGGGCGATGAACCGGTCGCTCGCGAACGTGCTCTTCGGCGGCGTGGGTGCGGTGATCGAGGACGCCTCGCAGGGTGACGTCTACGCCGGCAAGGTGACGAGTACGAGCGCGGAGGAGGTCGCGATGATCCTCAAGAGTGCTCAACGCGTGGTGCTCGTTCCCGGCTACGGCATGGCGGTCGCGCGCGCCCAGACGCCGGTGCGGCAGCTCACCGAAGCGCTCGAGCGCGACGGGATCGAAGTCGAGTTCGGCATACACCCGGTCGCCGGTCGCATGCCCGGACACATGAACGTACTGCTCGCCGAGGAGAACATCAGCTACGACAAGCTGCGCGAGATGGACCAGATCAACCCGACCTTTGCGAACACCGACGTCGTGATCGTGCTCGGAGCGAACGACGTGGTCAATCCCGTCGCGCGTGAAGCGTCGGGCAGCCCTATCTCCGGCATGCCGATCCTCGACGTCGACAAGGCGCGCACGGTCGTGGTCATCAAACGCAGTCTCAGCCCGGGCTTCGCCGGAATCGCGAACCCGCTCTTCGCCGCGGACAACACGCTGATGTTCTTCGGCGACGGGAAGGTCGCGATGGACCAGCTCGTCGCGGCCTACCGCGACGCGTAGCCGGCGCTGCGCGCTCGCAGGCGCCGCGGCGCCAATCACGGCGTCGTCTGACCGGCCGCGCCATCCGATGCAGGGCCGCTGCGCTTCGGTCTGAGCCCACCGCTGATGATGTTGTATCCGCCGTCCACGTAGAGTACATCGCCGGTGACGTTGCGGGCCATCGGTGAACTGAGCCACACCGCCGCGTCGCCGACGTCGTCAGCGGTGATGTTGCGCCGCATGGGCGACGAGCGCCCGTACTCGGCCTCTGCGGCCCGGAACCCCGCGACCCCCTGCGCGGACAGCGTGCGCACGAGACCCGCCGAGATCGCGTTCACCCGCACCTCCCTCGGGCCGAGCTCGGCTGCGAGGTAGCGAACCGACGATTCGAGCGCAGACTTCGCGACTCCCATGACGTTGTAGTTGGGGGCGACCTTCTGAGCGCCGTAGTAACTGAGCGTCAGGACCGAGCCACCGGGGCGCATCAGGGGAAGCGCGGCGCGCGTGAGCGCGATCAGCGTGTAGACGCTGATATCCATCGCGAGATGGAAGCCCGCGCGGCTGGTCTGCGAGAAGTCGTTGCTGAGCTCGTTGCGGTCCGCATAGGCGACCGCGTGGACGAGAATGTCTACGCCGGCAAGCTCTTTGCCCGCGCGTGCGAACAGGCTGTCGATCTCCTCATCATGCGCGAGGTCGCAGCGGCTCACGAAGCGCGCATCGACTTTCGCGGCAAGCGGTTCCACCCTGCGCCGCAGCGGTTCCGAAGCGTACGATATCCCTATCGTCGCGCCGTGTTCGTACATCCGGCGGGCGATGCCCCATGCAAGTGATCGCTCGTTCGCGATCCCGAATATCAGCGCGGTCTTCCCCGCGAGCAATCCTGTCACCGTTCACTCCCTGATACGCAACCGCCCGGGCGCGGATCGATCTGTGACGAGTACCGTACCACAGCGTGTCGTTCAGGTGTATACTTGAGTGAGCGAGCAGTGATGGGGCAGGGTACAGGCGTGGAACAGGAGAGGGCCGGCGGCAGGGTTGTTCTGGTGACCGGCGGGAGCCGTGGGGTCGGGCGCGCGATCGTGCACGCGATGGCCGCGTACGGGCACCGTGTAGCCTTCTGCTATCGTAACGATGCGCAGTCGGCCGGGGAGTGCGCCCGCGAGACGCAGGACCGGTACGGGGTCGAGCCGCTCGTCCTGCAAGCGGACGTGACCAGTGATGACGCTCGCAAGAGCCTCGTGGACACGGTGCACCGCTCCCTCGGTGGTCCGGATATCCTCGTCAACAATTCCGGCACCACTGAGGATGGCGTCGCAATACGGATGAAGGAGGCGTGGGACCGGGTCGTCGACCTCGACCTGACCGCGCCGTTTCGCCTCGCGCAGCTTTCGATCAGACACATGATGAGCGCCGGCTGGGGGCGCGTGATCACCGTGGGCAGCATCGCAGCGCGCCTCGGGTTTCCCGGTCAGGTCAACTATACCGCCGCGAAGGCGGGTGTCGAAGGAATGACGCGGTCGCTGGCGCAGGAGTACGGACGTCGCGGGATCACCGTGAATACCGTCAGCCCCGGGTTCGTGGAAACCGACCTCACGCGTGATGTCGGGGAGCTCGCACGTTCCTATGTCGAGCAGTATTCGGCGCTCGGGCGCTGCGTCAGCGCGGAGTCCGTCGCCGCAACTGTGGCCTTTCTCGCGAGCGAGGCCGCCTGGGCGATCACCGGCCAGACGATCAACGTCGACGGTGGTCTAGTGAAGCTGTGAGATTCGGGCGCTGAGCCTGGATGAGCCGGCTCGAGCCGGCAGGAGTGACTATGCCGAAGAGTGAGACGGATTACGAGTACGAGCCGTTCGCGCAGACCGAGGAGTACCAGCGTGTGAACCGCGAGATCGTGAGCGGGTGGGTAGAGACGATCGCGAGCCAGGGTGCGGGCGGCGTTCGCGCGCTGGTCGACGTCGCTTGCGGCGTCGGCACGATGGCGAAACTCTTTCTCGAGAGCCTGCCGGAGGCATGGTCGCGGCCGACAGTGACCCTGGTGGACATGAGTCCGCAGGCGATCGACCAGGCCCGGGCCCGGGTGGAGCCCGAGGTGCCGGCCGTGGATGCGATCTGCGGTCGCATCCAGGACGTGGAGCTTCCGGAGGCCGGCTACGACGTGGCGATCTGGGGGAACGGCATCCATTACCTCACCGCCGACGAGCAGGCGGCGGCGTTGAACCGTCTTCGCCCGGCGATCCGCGAAGGCGGATGGCTCCTGTTCAACTCGGCCTTCACGCAGGAGTCGAGACCGCCGGAGACGCTTCAGTTCTACCGGGCGCAGATCTCCCGTGCCGTACGATACCTCCAGTCGCGCGGGATCCGCCGGGAGCGGGTCGAGGCCCGTCCGAGCTCCAGTACCTTTCTCCCCGCGGAGCACTACGCCGAGCTGTTGAGTCAGGTGGGTTTCTCGGTGCAGGAGGTTCGCACCGTCGCCGCGCGGCTCTACCAGACCGCCTGGGAGCACATCAGCGGGTTCGCCCAATACGCCGCCGGCGCCCTGCACGGGTACGGAACGGATGTCGCGGCGCAGGCGATGCGGCTCGCCGTCGGCCCGGCGATCGAGCAGTACGGGGTTCGAGATACCGAAGACCGACCCTATATTCAGAGGAACTGGCTCGCGGCGATCGCCCGCGTCGGATGACGGCGAGCGGCGCCTGACGATCACCGGGCGCTACTCGACCGCGATGTAGGCGAGGTCACGGGTCGACGGGGGCGTATCGGGCTGGTAGACATCGTTGACGCTGACGACGATGCGGCGATCGGTCACCTCGAACACGGTTCCGGAGGCGATCGGTACCTCCTGTCCGAGCGTCGGCGCCCGTCTGATCTCGATCGTGTCGCCTGTCTCCGCGCTGAGCGCCACGAGGCGCTCCACGACAACAAGGTTGCCCGTGATGCGCGAGACGCTTCCGAGGAGGCGGTACTCGATTTCCGGGGCCGAGATCGCTCGGGTGGAGAGCTCGACGATCTCAAACATCCCGGTCGCCACATCGCGGAGATCTGGATGTCGCCGCAGGTAACTCTGCACGCTGATGCTCTCTCTGGGCCGGTCGATGTTCTGTTGCACCTGCGTTGCTAGGCCGCTGACATCGTCGAGCGCAGTAGTGCGGGAGGCATCGCGGGCCGAGCGTTCCGCGGCTTCGACGGTTCCCCGGTGCGATCCGTCGAGCATCGAAGCGAAACCCGGCAGGAGTGATCGCGCAGGCTCTGCCTCGAACGGGGCGATCAGACTCATGAGGGCCCCCTGATGTCTCCCGTCCCGCATCTGAGCCTCTGCGGCGACGCGCGCCCGGTCATACCTGTTCTGAAGCGTCTCTATATCCTGCTCGAGCGCTTCGAGCTCTTCGGTTCGTCGCCGCAGCCGCGCGACCTCCTGCTCGAG
>SLST01000272.1 GCA_007130265.1 Spirochaetales bacterium | reverse complement strand
AGCCGCTGGGGTGGCAAGATCGTCATGAAGTCGGTTTTTGAGAACGGCAAGATGAAGCATTTCGCAGTCTGCGACAAGACTGGGAATACCGGCCGCAAGCCCCGCGACCTGATGTAGGTTGACGGCCCTCGTGCCCAGGCACCACCTGGTTCTGGTTCGCGAGGGCCTTTTTCTGCGCCATCCGTTCCTGCGATGATCGTTTCCGGACGCGAGATCGAGCGAAACCTCGGCGGCAAGATCATCATCGATCCGTACGATCGCGCCCGCCTGAACCCCAACTCGTACAACCTCACCCTCCACCACCAGTTGCGGGTATACCGGTCAAACACGCTCGATATGCGCGTCGAGAATCTCTCCGACGAGATCACGATTCCCGAGGATGGCCTGCTGCTCGAACCGCATCGGCTCTACCTGGGGCGGACCGTCGAGTACACCGAAACCGACGGTTACGTGCCCATGCTCGAGGGGCGCAGCTCCGTCGGCCGGCTTGGGCTCTTCGTGCATATCACCGCGGGATTCGGAGACGTCGGCTTCAAAGGTTTCTGGACGCTCGAGGTCTTCTGCGTGCAGCCCATCCGCATCTACGCCGGCATCCAGATCTGTCAGATCTTCTACCATACGATCGAGGGCGACTATGATCGGTACACGAGCGGCAAGTACCAGAACAACCGGGGGATCCAGCACAGCATGCTGTTCAAGGACTTCCAGCGATAGTCCTTGCCTCACGCCGTGGTGTTCGTCATAATTCCGACTCATCAGTATGTTCCTTCCGGCTTTCCTGGACAACGGCGCCTTCATCGCATTCCTGCGCAGCCACCCTCTCTTCGCAATCGGGCTGATGCTGATCGTCGGCTACCTTCTCGCCCGAGCCGCCGGAGCGATCCGGCTGCCGGAGATCACCGGTTTCATCCTCGCAGGGATGTTCATGGGGACCGGTGGGCTGGCCATACTCGGCAAGGGCGCCGCTGAGGATCTGGCCGTGATCACCGAGGTGGCGCTCGGCATCATCGCGCTCACCATCGGTGGTGAACTGCGGCTGGCCAAGCTTCGACGCGTCTACCGCTCGGTGGGGTGGATTACCGCCGGGCAGTTCATCATGACGTTCGGGGTCGTGGCGGCCGCCCTTCTGCTGCTCGCGGTCCCGATGCCGTTTGCGCTGCTGCTCGGCGCGATCGCCACGACGACGTCACCGGCCGCGGTGATCGCGATCGTCCAGGCAACCCGCGCCCGCGGGCCGTTCGTCGACCATCTGAACGGAACCGTGGCTCTCGGTGATGCGGTCTCGATCGCGGTCTTCGGCGTCATCCTCGCGATGGTCCCGGCGATGCTCGGCGACGCTTCGCGGGCATCGGTTCTCGTCTGGCGTTCACTCGCGGACCTGGGCATCAGCCTGGCACTCGGAGCCGTGATAGGCTACCTTATCTACGCGACCACGCGACGTCAGTCCAATCCGGGTGAGGTCATGATCCTGACTCTGGGGTTCCTCTTTCTCTCCACGGCGTTGGCCGTGTCGCTTCGATTCTCACCGCTGCTCATGAACATGGCCGCCGGCGCGACTATCGCGAACCTCAGCGCCGGCAACACCCGTATCTTTCGCACGCTCGAACCGCTGACGCCCCCCGTGTACGCACTCTTCTTCGTCATCGCGGGCACCAAGCTCAATCCGGGGCTCCTGTTCGGGCCCGAGGTGCTGGTGCTCGGTGCGGCCTTCGTCGCCGCGCGTTGGTTCGGGAAGTACTTCGGGTCGTACCTGGGCGCACGGATCGGCAGGAGCGATCCGGTCATCCGCAACTGGATAGGCGTAGGGTTGTTCGCTCAGGCGGGAGTAGCACTGGGGCTTGTCCTGCTCCTGCAGGCGGCAAGCGAGTTGGGGCAGATTGGGCCATCTGCGGGCCTTCCTGCCGCGCTCTCTTCGGACATGGTGCGAACCGCGACCAACGTGGTGCTGCTCTCAATCTTCGTCAACGAGATATCCGGCCCGCCGATCGCGAAGTTCGCCATATCGCGAGCACTGAACCTGGAGGAGTGATGGAACTCATAGACGCTCTCGACCCGCAGGCATGTGCGGTCGGTCTGAAGGCCCGGGACAAGGAGGGAGCGCTGCGCACACTGGCCGAGCTCGCGACGCGATCGCAAGCGCTCTCCGGCGTGGGAACCGAGACGATCTATCAGGTGCTGAACGACCGCGAGCGACAGGGTTCTACCGGTTTCGGCAAGGAGGTCGCGCTGCCCCACGCCCGGGTGCCGGGCATGGATCGTTTCCTCGTCTACTTCGCGGTCTTCCCCGCAGGAGTGCCCTTCGACGCGGTGGACAAGAAAAAGGCGAAGGTCTTCTTCGTCATCCTTGGCCCCGCTGAACAGGTCCAACAGCACCTGCGACTGCTCGCCGCGGTGTCGCGCATTCTCGCCCATACCAATGCGAAGCAGGAGCTCCTGGGAGTGCACACCGTCGAGGCTGCCGTCGAGTCGATCCAGCGTCACGCCGGGCAACCGAGTCTTGCGGCGCCGCAGGCCGACTCGCCCGAAGGCGCGATGAAGCTGCTGCTCGTGACCGTCTACGTCGAGCAGTTCATGTACGACATCCTCGAGGCGCTCCTCGAGTTCGGCGTGGAGGGGGCGACGATTCTCGAATCAAGCGGGATGAGCCGGTATATCTCGAATGTGCCCCTCTTCGCTGAGTTCATCGGATTCATGAACGAGAGCAAGAACACCAGCCACACGATCCTTGCGCTCGTTCCCGAGCGTCACATTCACGCGATTGTCGAACGTATCGAGGGGGTCACCGGTGACCTCGACAAACGCGAAGGCGCAATCGTGCTTGCGCTCGATCTGAGCTTCGCGAAAGGCACGATGAAGATGCTCTAGGGGGCCGGAGTATCGACGGGCCGGGAAGCGCGGTAGAAGCACGAGCGCTCTCCCGTGTGGCAGGCCGGTCCGGTCTGGTCGACGAGGAGGAGTACCGCATCCTCGTCACAGTCCACTCTGATTTCGAGCACTCGCTGGAGGTTTCCGGAGGTCTCGCCCTTCTTCCAGAGCCGGCCTCTGCTCCGCGAATGGTAGTGGGCGTACCCGGTGGCAATCGTGCGATCCCATGCCTCACGGTCCATCCAGGCGAGCATCAGCACATCGCGGGACTCGGCATCCTGTGCGATTGCGGCGATGAGCCTGTTCCGGTCGAAGCTCGGCTCGACGACAGCCGCGCTCATGCCGGTTGCCATCGGTCGTCGGTGAGCCGCAGTGCGTACTCGTTTGCAAGCTTGTCCGCGAGCCCTTCATGGAGCCGACGCGCGGTCGACCGCAGGTCCGACGACGGATCGTCGCTCTGCGGGTAGGCCCGATCATCGGTCCTGATGCCGCTGGTCATCAGCGTTTCGGACAGCAGCTTCGCCGCGAGAAGCCGGTCCCACTTCGAGACGCTGAAGACGAGAAAGTCGTCGAGCATACCGATGACCTCCCAGGTGACCTGTTCGGCCTGCGAGTAGCGTCCGGCGTCCTTGTCCTGGTCTGAGAACCGTGTGGGCAGGTCGCGGGCGATCGCGTCGAGATTGGGCACGAGGTACTCGAGGTTGAACAGCCCGGTCGCCGCGTTGAACAGGACCGGCTTCCCGGCGTCTTCGGCCGCGGCAACGTCGTCCTTGCTCACCGCCGGCCCAATGTCCGCGCAGTTGAGCCTGCCGTCCTGATCGTAGACGAGCACCCCTCCCTTGACGTCTACCGGTGTCTTGTACGCGAAGTCGAACCCGGCCTGCTTGCCGGACAGCGCGAGGTAGGCAACTTCGACCGGATCCGGTAGCGCGCCAAGGTTGTCGACATTGCCAAGGTAGACGAACCGTTTTCCGTCTTCGGCAAGCCGACGATAGATATCTGCGAGGACCGCGAAGTTCTGCCCATGGCCTCCGGGCAGCGGGAGGGTCTCGTTCTCCCGTCCCCATGCTCGCGCGAAGACCCGTTTGGGCCGACCCTCGTCGCTGTGGGTGTACGCTGAGATCATCGGCTGGACCGCGCTCAGCGCGCGTGTCGGGTCGAGGCCGGTCTCGTCAATGAGTCCTGACAGCAACGGGCTCGATCGGTACTCGGCGTACTGCTCGGCGAGCTGCTCGTCGGTGTGCACGCTTGTCATCTGAAAGAGCGGAAGCAGCGGATCAGGGAGCGTTTTGGTGCTGCCCGGCGAGTGCTTCTCGAGCATCGCTCGGCTGCGCCGTGCGGTGACGAGCAGATTCCGCATCTTGAGCTCGAGGAAGCTCGGTCCGAGTGAGCCGTCCGGCTGCACGAAGGCCGGGGTGAGCCCCTTCGCGCGCCCACGGCTGACGCCCGCCATCCGATCGAAGACGTCTTTGAGCAGCGCGAAGAGCTCTTCGCTGAATGCCTGATTCTTCGTGGCATCCGCGTAGCTCGTGGCAGAGCCGCCGTTGAGAACGCCGTACGCCACGCGGGGCAGGAGCAGCAGTCCGAGCTCGTGCAGCGCCGAGCGCGCGAACACCACGTCGGTCCCCTCGCGTCTCGTGGCCAGGTCGTCGAGGCGTGAGGCGATGTCCCCGGGTAAGAGGCCGGCGAGCCGCTGCCCGGCGAGCTCGGTGCTCAGACGAATCGTCGGATTGCCCGTGAAGTCGAGTACCGTCGATCCGTCGACGTCCGGCATTTCGCTCACGGCGACCGGTCTCAGGTGATCGAAGTCGCCCCGGTTGAACTTCTCGAGGATGGAAAGCGAGAGATCGACGTCGATTCCCTTCTCTCGCATGCTCTCGAGCACTTCCGGGGTGGGTGATTCGTTGGTCATCGGTTCTTCCTCACTGTGCAAGCGAAACCGCAGCGTGGGCGGCACCGTAGAGCGAGACCTCATAGTCCTTGATCAGCACCACCGGTGTTTCGCGCAGGAGGGGGGTGATGCGTTCATTGTAGTTCGACTCGAATGCACGCATGAAACGGTGATCGTTGGTAAACCAGCGCTCGTTCTTCGCTGCGATTCCTCCGGCGAGATAGAGTCCGGCCGACGGCAGGAGGTAGAGCGCGGTCGTGCTCGCGTACTGGGCATAGAGCCTCACGAAGTGCTTCATGATCGTCGCGCAGCCGGGATGCGCTGAAGCCGCCGCCGCAACGGCGCCCGGCCGCTCGGTGGGCGGAAGTCCAAGGATCCGTGAGACCGTCTCGTCGCGCTCGAGCCGCCGGGTGTCCGAATAGAAGGCGAACAGATTGGCAATACCCTGCCCGGAGACGTACTGCTCTGCGCCCGGCTGCAGGGTATACCTCCGGCGCAGGAAGCGTGAGAACTCGTCGGTCACCGGATCCCGGGAGGCGAAGTCGGCGTGCCCTCCCTCCGACGGATGCGCGACAAAGTGTCCGTGGTCTTCGATCAGGTAGCCCGTCCCGAGCCCGGTGCCGGCTCCGACGACCGCGCGCACGCTTCCGCGAGGCGACGGCGTCGATCCGTCCGGATGGACGAATACGGTGGTATCGATCTGGGGATGGGTTTCGAGCAGCGGCAGGGCATAGCATATCGCCGAGAAGTCGTTGATCATGAAGACCGGGATGCCAAGGAAGGCTTCGATCTCCGCTCGGTCGATGGTGAAGTGAACGTTCGTCATGTGACAGACTCCGTCGCGCACGGGACCGGCGCCGCTGAGACAGCAGAGTTGCGTGGCACGCCAGAGGTCGCGATGATGGTCACGGAAGAGCGAGAGAGCCTCCTGTATGTCGGCAATGGCGGCCGTCTGGAATCGTTCGCGCGTTTGCAGGACGAAACGGCCTTCACGCTCCTCCATGGCCGCGATACTCGTGTTGGTCCCCCCAATATCTCCGACCAGGATCATCTGCCGACTCTACCGGAGCGCTGGGAAAAAGACAAGGAAGACGCTATCTTGAACCTGCCACTGGTTATCCGATAGCATGGCCCGAACTGGAGGAATGCATGGGGGGCGACAAGAAGAGATACCGCCTCGTGACCCGCAGCGACTTTGACGGACTCGTCTGTGCAGTGCTCCTCAGGGAGCTCGATCTCATCGACGAGATCAAGTTCGTGCATCCAAAGGATATGCAGGATGGGCTTATCGCGATCAGCGACAACGACATCACGACCAATCTGCCCTATGTAGAGGGCGTTCATCTCGCGTTCGATCACCATCTGTCGGAATCACGCCGGAACGCGGGGCACGACAACTACGTGATCCATCCGGAAGCGCCTTCGGCCGCGCGTGTGGTGTACGACCACTACGGTGGAAGGAAGCAGTTCAGGAACGTGCCTGATGATCTCATGGAGGCTGTCGACAAGGGCGATTCGGCGCGGTTCACGATGGAGGAGGTGCTCGAGCCGAGGGGATGGAATCTACTGAACTTCATCATGGACGCGCGTACCGGACTCGGCAGGTTCCGAAACTTTCGGATCTCCAACTACCAGCTGATGATGGACCTCATAGACTACTGTCGCGAGTATCCGATCGAGGAGATTCTCAAGCTTCAGGACGTGCGCGAACGGGTCGAGCTCTACCGGGCGCATGAGCGGCTGTTCCAGGAACAGACGCGGTCGTGCTCGGCGGTTCACGGAAATGTTCTCGTGCTCGACCTGCGCGGTGAGGAGACGATCTACGCAGGGAACCGGTTCATCAAGTACGCGCTCTACCCGGAGACGAACATTTCCATCCAGGTCATCTGGGGGTTTCAGAAGCAGAACACCGTATTGAGCGTGGGCAAATCGATCTTCAACCGCAGTTCGACCGCGAACGTCGGCGAGTTGATGCTCGAGTACGGAGGCGGCGGACACCTGTCGGCGGGTACCTGCCAGGTTGGAAACGACGTAGCCGACTCGATCGTCACCGAGCTTACCGAAAAACTGAGAGAGTGATCATGAGCGTACCGGCAGATCTCAATGCCCCAACCCGGGCGGCGCGGCTTGACGCGCTGCGCGGACATCTGGAGGCGAACACCGACTCCATTCGCGACGTGCCGTTCTCCGACGAGGTGAACAATCACGTGCACACCGCGTACTCGTTCAGTCCCTACTCTCCGACCGCCGCGGCATGGATGGCGAGAAGCGCCGGGCTTCGAGCGGTCGGCAGCGTGGATCACGATTCGATCGCGGCGGCGACGGAGACGCTTCAGGCGTGCCGGATGATCGGGATTGGCGGGACGGTTGGATGCGAGATTCGCGTCAACTTCACCGGTACCGCGGTCGAAGGGCGAAGCATCAACAACCCGGACAGCCCGAACCTCGCCTATATCGTCTTCCACGGTGTTCCCACGACACGAATCGACGAGGTGGACGGATTTCTCGCCCCCGTACGCAGGCGGCGGAACGAACGCAACGCGCGCCAGACCCGCGCCATGAGCGATCTGCTCGAGGCCGTCGGCGCCCCGCCGGTGAGCTTCTCCGACGTCACTTCGGCGTCGCTTGCGGCCGAAGGGGGAGGGATCACCGAAAGGCACATCCTCTACGCCGCGAGCAGATCGCTTATGGAGTGGATGCAGCCGGGCCTCGCATTGCGGCGGTTCGTCGAAGAGCAGCTCTCCGGTCCGCTGCCCGACCGGCTGCGGACGTTTCTCGACGACGCGCACAATCCCCATTATGTCTACGACCTGCTCGGCGCGCTGAAGAGCTCGTTCCTGCCGGTTTTCTTCGAGCAACCCTCGGAGGATGAGTGCATCCCGGTCGCCGAGGCGGTGGCGTTCGCGAACTCGATCGAAGCGATCTCCGCGTACGCCTACCTCGGCGACATTGCCGACTCGCCGACGGGCGACAAGAAGGCGGCGACCTTTGAGGATGCGTACCTCGACGAGCTGTTCGACGAGCTCGAGCGTCTCGGTTTCCGCGCCGTGACCTATATGCCGCCTCGCAACACCCTCGCGCAGCTGCGCCGCGTTCAGGAACTGTGTCGCACGCATGGGCTGATGGAGATCAGCGGTGTCGACATCAACTCGTCGCGCCAGGCTTTTACCTGCGAGGAGATCCTGCGTCCCGAGTTCCGGCATCTCATCGACGCCACCTGGGCGCTCATCGCGCACGAGAAGCTCGCGACGGTATCCCCGCAGTATTCGCTCTTCTCCGCGGAGAGTCCGGTCTCTGGTGACCTGTTTTCGAGGATCGAGACGTATGCCCGAATCGGGCGGGCGATCGACCCTCACCATCCTGAGGCCGTGCCTTCGGCGGCCGCAGGTATCGCTTCGTTCGGATAGGAGAGAGAGATGCACTCTGTTGATTTGGCGACTGTTCTCCCGCTGCTGCGCGGCGCTCTGCTCCGCTTCATTCCTGCCGTGACCCTCTGTGAGGCCCCCGACGCGACCGCCCGTCCTGATCTCACCGTCAAGGTGCAAGGCGAGGAGGAGGCGAGTGATGACGCAGGCGGACCGGTCTCCGAGCTTCAGGACTACGTCCGGGAGCACGGGTCGGTACCGCGTACGATCAGGATCGCCGATGGGCCGATCCTGACCGTAGGTTCCACGCTTTCGGATCCTTCAACTCGATCCGGGGAACCGCTCATCGACAGCCTCGGCGGGCGCGAGGATGTCGTGAAGGGGCGTGTTGTCGTGGTCACCGGCGGGGCGCAGGGATTCGGCGAAGAGATTGTGCGCGCGCTCGTCGGCCACGGGGCCCGGGTGTTCATCGCCGACCTGAATCTCGACGGCGCGGCGGCGCTCTCCGACGAGCTCAACGCCGAGCACGGTGCGGTGACCCGAGGTGTCGAGGTCGATGTCTCGAACGAGACGTCGGTAGCAGCGATGTTCGCCGAGATCATGCGACGGGCGGGAGGGGTCGATCTGCTTGTTTCGAACGCCGGGGTGTTGAAGGCCGGCAGCGTCAAGGAGCTTTCGTCCGCGGACTTCGAGTTCGTGACACGGGTCAACTATACCGGGTTCTTCCTCTGCACCAAGTTCGGTGCACGGATCATGGCGCCGCAGAACCGTCTTGCGCCTTCGGACCGATCCACCGACATTGTGCAGATCAACTCCAAGAGCGGCCTTTCCGGGAGCAACAAGAACGGCGCATACGCCGGCAGCAAGTTCGGGAGTCTCGGGCTCGTGCAGAGTTTCGCTCTCGAGCTCGTGAGCGACCGCATCAAGGTCAATGCGATATGCCCGGGGAACTTCTTTGACGGTCCGCTCTGGTCGGACCCCGACCGCGGCCTGTTCGTGCAGTACCTGCAGGCGGGCAAGGTTCCCGGCGCCACGAGCATCGCCGACGTCAAGGCACACTACGAGGCCCAGGTGCCCATGGGACGCGGGTGTCGCGGTGAAGACGTCGTGCGCGCGCTGCTCTACGTGATCGAGCAGCCGTACGAGACAGGACAGGCGGTGCCGGTTACCGGCGGCCAGATTATGCTATCGTAGGAGTCATGAGTATGAGACGAATGGGAATTATCGTGTTGCTCGCGCTTACCGTCGCGGCGGTAGGCGCGGCACAGACGAGCGTGGGGATCATCCTCGGCGAGCCGTCCGGGCTGACCGCCAAGCAATGGCTGGGCGAGCAGGCGGCCGCGGAAGTGGTTGTTGCCTGGTCGTTCGTCTCGCCGGGCGCGTTCTACGTCCACCTCGACTACAAGCAGCACTTCTACCAGGAAGTGATCGACCCGGGGCTGATCCTCGTATACGCCGGCCTGGGGCCGCGCATCTACATTCGCGGCGACGGCGTCACGATCGGGGCACGTATACCGGTAGGGATCGAGTATCGGTTCGAGGACGCCCCCCTCGAGCTCTTTCTCGAGGTTGCGCCGGGACTCAACGTCTTCCCGGAGACCGAGCCGAGCTTCGGCGGCGGCATCGGCGTGCGGTTCAGGTTTTGAGCGCGGTGAAGGCGGGGGTCAATGCGTCACGGGGTCGCTACGAGGCCGTCTTCTCTGAAGAGGCCCGCTCGAGGATAGGCGAGCTCGTCGATCTGGACATCGAGCGCGTTCCGCAGGAGAACACGCCGGAGTCTGCGGCGGCATCGGTCCGCGACGCTCGCGTCATCCTCAGTACCTGGGGCGCCGTGCCGTACACCAGGAAGCTGCTCGAGGCCTGTCCGGATCTCGAGCTGATTCTCTACGCGGCCGGATCGTTCAAGCAGCAGGTGACCGACGCGCTGGTCGAACGGAGCCCGGTCGTCTGCTCGGCGGTCCACATCAACGCGATCCCGACCGCGGAGTACTCGCTCATGTGCATTCTCGCCGCCCTGAAGGACGTGGGGCCGTTCGTCCATCGGGTACGGCGCGATGGGCCGGACGGATTCCGCAAGGATCAGTTCGCCTTTCAGGGAGGGTACTATCGTACGACCGTAGCGCTGCTCGGGCTCGGGACCGTGTCGCGGTACCTCGTCGGCCTCCTCCGGAATTTCGACTTCGAGATTCTGATGGCCGACGACTTTCTCTCCGCCGCGGAGGCGATGCAGATGGGCGTCACCGCCGTGTCGCTCGACGAGGCGATGAGCCGGGCCGACGTCGTGTCCGTGCACCATGCCGACGTCGAGCGGAACTGGGGCATCGTCAACCGCCGCACGCTCGGGCTCATGAAGGAGGGCGCCCGTCTCGTGAACACCTCGCGCGGACGGATGGTCGACGAGGAGGCCCTCGTGGAGGCGCTTTCCGCGGGCAGGATCTCGGCGTACCTCGACGTGACGCATCCCGAGCCCCCTGCGCAGGGGCATCCCTTCTACAGCCTCCCGAACTGCGTGCTCACGCCGCACATCGCCGGGTCAATCGGGCCGGAGGTTCACCGGATGGGAGACTACTGCGTGCGAGAGCTCGAACACTGGCTTGCCGGTGAACCGTTCGAGCACACGGTCGACATTCGAGACCTCTCGAACCGGGCGTAGAGAAGGGGTTGCGGTGAAAGCGGGCGTCTGTACCATCGCGATGAAGGACCGTTCCGTTGTAGCTGCCGTGGAGACGGCTGCGCGCGTGGGGGCCGGCGGTGTCGAGATCTGGGGTCGTGAGCCGCACCTGCCGTCGCCCGCCGACCGCGCCTCTCGTGTCCGACTCAGGACGCTCCTGCGAGACGCCGGGCTCGAGGCGGTCGCTCTGGGCTCGTACTTCCGTCCCGACGGGATCACCGGATTACCTGGTTCGAGCGTCCGGGAAGAAGAGCGTGGCGAGTATGTGCTTGCCGCCGCGCGCGAGCTCGGCTGTCCGCTCGTGAGGATCTGGTGCGGGCGGGGCGAGTACGAGGAGACGCCGGAATCACGGCGCGAGGCGATCTACGACGATGTTCGGGCCTTCGCGGATGCTGCGGGCCGAGAGGGTTGCCGGGTCGTGCTCGAGCGACACAACGGAACGCTGACCTCGAGCTGGGTCTCCGCGCTGAAGGTGCTCGACGAGATAGACCACCCCGGGGTGAGTCTGTGCTATCAGGTGCCGTACCCGGCCCCGGCGCAGGAGCTGCGCGGCCGAACCGCGGACGACTTTGCCCGGCTCCTGCCCGGCTGTGAGCACGCGCATCTGCAGAACTACGTCGAGCGGAGCCAGGCAGGACCCGAGGCGCCCACGGATGCGCGCCTGCCACGCACGCTGCTCGCCGAGGGCATCGTCGATTACACATTGTTCGGCCGGGAGGCGCACCGGATCGCGTACGACGGATGGGCAATGGTCGAGTTTCCGGCCGCGGTGCGGGGCGTGATGAGCGAAGACGAGGCGCTGGCGGCGGACGTCGCCTTCATCGTCTCGCTGTAGCTCTGCGGTTACCGGCTTTCCTGCCGGCTGCTTTCCGGCGTGCGGTCTTCAAGCCGCCACGAGTCCTCGTCGGGCACGAGGTGGACCGTGGTGATCTCGGTTCCCACCACGCGCCGTGACTCAGCGATTCGCGTGCCGGATTCATCCACCACGTACGAGCGGCCCTCCCAGACGAGGTCCAGGAATGACCCGGTAAGCGTGGCGTTGACCCCGGCCGCGGCTTCCGCGGCCCGCACGCGCGGCGGCAGCGCTCGACGAAACCGCTCCTCTACGTCGCGTGAGAACGGCTCGCCGTTCGCGCGCAGATCGATCCACAGCTCGACGCCGTCGAGGGGCTCGTGCCAGGAGTCGAAGAACGAGTCCCTGCAGATCGTGAACCCGACCGTGATCCCGGCAAGCTCCACCGTTTCCGCGTCGTCGAGAGCGCCGGGACGGATTCCCATGCTTCGGCGCTCCTCCTCGGTGAGGTAGACCTTGTCCTGCTGATAGTGGATCTCCCCGCTCGGGCCGAACACGATGAGTCTGTTGCGGAGTCCGCGCTCGTGCGGCGCTTCAGATGGAACGAAGAAGGTTCCCGCGACGATCGTCACCTCGTGGGTCGCGGCGAGGTCCTGCCACAGCGCGATCGCGTCGCGCGAAGTCTCCTCCGCGACCGATCGTAGCACGGCCGGCAGTTCGCCGGACTCGCGCTGTCGCCCGGTCGCGGGCCGGCCTGCGGCGAGGTGCAGCGCCTCGTCGATCGTCGACGCCTGTTCGAGCGCCTCCGGAAAGCGCGAGGCGATGAGAAAGACGTTGAGGTACTCGGGAAGGACGACTATGTCGGCGCCGTGGCGCTCGACGGCGCTCGCCACGACACCCTCCACGGCGCCTCGATACGCGTCGATGGACGTGAAGACCTCTTCGGTCACGCGGAATTGTACCGTCGCGACGGTCACCCGGGACTCTTCGCCATGCGCAGCGAAGGCGGTGACGGCGAGGGTTATGCCGGTGAGGATCGTGAGGATGGTGAGGTGGCTCGCTCGGCGTCCGCGGGTCATACCCTCAGGCTACCAGGGACGCCGGCGACTGCAAAGGGGGCTTACGTCGCGATATCCGGGGCGTGCTCGAGGACGTAGCGCTCGGCCTCTTCGCTCCAGAGGTTCTTGTTCGCACTGCAGATCTCCGCGAGCTTCGCGTAGAAGGGGTCGTCCTTTCCCCGCTCCGCGAAATCGTCGATGGCCACGAGCGGCATCCGCTTGTTTGTGTAGACGAGCTTCTTCCCGCCCGGTATATCGGGCAGGGTGAGCGTCGTCTCGACCACCGCATCGAGTCCGCCCACGTGTGTGATCATCGCGACCGGGTTGACGATCCCGCGGCCCATGAGGTCGAGCGCTTCGCGCATATCGCTCGTGTTGCCGCCGGAGGTGCCCACGACGTGATGCGACTCGTAGTGGACGTTGTAGAAGTTGAAGCTCGCGCTGAACGAAGGGTCGGTGGGACCGGCAAAGAAGTTCAGGCAACCGTCGTTCCCGAGGATCGCGTCGCCCTGCTCGACCACCGGCTTCACCGGTGCGAAGACGAAGACGTCGTCGAAGCCGGTGCCGTCGGTATGCTTGCGAAGCTCCGCAACCGGATCGCTCATGTCACGAGTATTCACGTAGTGAAGCTCCACCCCGTGCTCGGCCGCATGCTCGACGGTGTAAATCGTCTTCGCCCGGTCGATCCGCGCCTGGTCGATGTCGGTGACGACCATGAGTCTCGGTCGCGGATTGGTGTGGATCGCGTAGTCGATCGCGCCAAGGCCCATGGGACCTACGCCTGCGAGGAGCGCGAGCGTTCCTCCGTCGACGATCCCCATGCGATGCTCGTAGCTTCCCTGGCTCGTGTGGTACTGCGCGTGAAAGGCCCCGGCGATGCAGCTCACCGGCTCGGCGAGCGATCCCATGAAATAGGCGCTGCCGGGGTAGGGCAGGAGGCAGTCCTGCAGCATGACTTCCTTCGGGATGATGATATAGGTCGCATCACCGCCGATGTGCTGGTACGTGTAGCCCGGTGCCGAGAGTATCCCGACCGGCCCGTCGGGGTAGAACATCGCCGGTTGGATGCCGAACCGCTGGCCCTCCTTGAACGTGTCCTTCCACTTCGCGCCCACCTTGACGAGCTCGCCGCAGAACTCGTGTCCGATCATGACCGGATTCTCGGCGATGTCGTTCGGGACGCGCTTGTGATCCGAGCCCTGCTTGGCCGCCTTGTAGCTCGACATGCAGATGCTGTCGCTCACGATGTGCGCGAGTATCTCGTCGTCCTTGATCTCCGGCAGCTCGAAGCTCTCCATCCTGAGATCCTGCTTGCCGTACATCCTGACCGCGGTCGTCTTCATCTTCACACTCCCTTCTTGTAGCGGCGGACGAGGTCCGCCCCCGTCTGCACCGTGCTGACTTCGTGCCCCGCGAGCGGCAGGATCCGCTCGTGAAGCGAGTCGATGATCCACTCTTTTTGCGGGAAAAACTCCGGTTCGAGCTCAACTGCCGGCGTGATCCAGTTCCGGCTGCCGACCACGACCGGAGGTCCGTCGAGCTCGTCGAAGGCGACCTGCGTGATCTGCGAGGCGATCGTATGCAGGTAGCTTCCGCGTTCGCACGCGTCGGAGGCGAGCAGGAGCTTCCCGGTCTTCGCCACGCTCTCGGCGATGGACTCGATGTTGAGCGGGTTGATGAACCGCGCGTCGATCACCTCCGCGCTGACTCCGTATCTCGCCTCGAGCTCGGCCGCCGCCTCGATCGCCACGTAGAGCGTCGCGCCGATCGTCACGATCGTCACGTCCGTGCCTTCCCGCTTGATCGAAGGCTCTCCTTCCTCGACCTCATAATACTCAGTCGGGACCCCCCCGGGGTGAAATTGTTCGCCAATGTCGTAGAGCCGCTGGCTCTCGAAAAATATCACCGGGTCGCTGCCGCGCAGCGCCAGGTTGAGCATGCCCTTCGCATCGTACGGAGTAGCCGGGAACATCACCTTGAGCCCCGGGATGTGGGCGACGAGGCTCGTCCAGTCCTGGCTGTGCTGGGCCCCGTACTTGCTGCCGACGCTGACCCGCACCACGAGCGGCATCGTGAGGACGCCGGCGCTCATACTCTGCCACTTCGCCGCCTGGTTGAAGATCTCGTCTCCCGCCCGCCCCATGAAGTCGCAGTACATAAGCTCGACGAGGGCGCGACCACCGGAGAGCGCGTAGCCGACGCCGCTTCCCACGATTGCTCCCTCGCTGATGGACGAGTTGAACAGGCGGT
>SLST01000094.1 GCA_007130265.1 Spirochaetales bacterium | reverse complement strand
AGACGAGCAGATCGGGTCGGAGCTTCTCCGCGGCAAGCAGTGCGAGCACCTGGTCGAACTCACCGGCGATCGCGCAGCTACCCTGCAGCCGGATCTGCTGCGTGACGATCCGCTGGAGGGGAACTGTGGCCTCGGCCGCGAGATTCCCCACAAGCACCACCGTACCGCCCCGACGCACTGCGGCGATCGCGGTGCCGAGCGGGGCCGCCGTCCCCACCGCTTCGAAAGAGTAGTCTGCGCCTCGGTCGTCGGTCAGCGAGCAGCATAGCCGCCTCACCGCATCGTCGCCGCCTTCACGGGGGTCGAGCTCGTGAGTCGCCCCCATCCCACGGGCGAGCGAGCGGCGTCCGGCGTCAAGATCCACCGCGACGATGCTGCGCATACCGGCGGCCGCGAGAACCTGGATCAGGCACAGTCCAATCGTGCCGCACCCAACGACCGCCGCGGTCCGCCCGGGCTCTACCTCACCGAGATTGACCGCGTGCATCGCGACACCGTACGGCTCGACGAGCGCGGCGTGCTCGAACGAAACACCCTCCGGTATCCCGTAGAGGATATGTGCCGGCATGACGACCGACTCCGCGAAGCATCCGTTGCGGGAGAACTCTCCCGTGGCAACTCCAAGCACCTCGCGACCGTCACTCAGATTGTACTGGCCCCGACGCGAGTACCAGTCGTCCAAACGGTAGACGGTCGAATCAAAGGTAACGCGATCCCCGGGCTTCCACCGATCGACCCCCGGGCCCACGGCGCCTATCACACCGGAGGCCTCATGCCCCATCACGAGAGGCGGAACGCGTCGACCGCTCGACCCATCGTACCCGTGAACGTCGCTGCCGCAGATGCCGACCGCGCGAACATCGACGCGAACCTCTCCAAAGCGGGGTTCGGGAACGGGCAGATCCTGGATCTCGAGCGCTTTGTAGCGCGTCAGAACGAGTGCTTGCATGCGCCAGACTATACCAGATAGACGCCGTCGGCCACCAGTGCGTGGCGAAGCGTGGCGTAGGGCAACTCGCGACTCGTGTAGCCGCCGGCGCTGCACAGTGCGGCGGCCGTGCCGACCGCCTGGCCCTGAGCCATGCACGACACCGTGTTTCGCGTGGACATGTGCGCCTCGTGATCCGAGGTGATGAGCATCCCCGCGACGAAGAGGTTGTCGAGCCCCTTTGGGATCAACGCGCGGTAGGGAATGCCGTAATCGCCGCCGTCTCTGATCTTGATCCGAGGGGCGTAGTCGTGAAAGCCGTAAGTGACAACGTCGTCTGAGAAGTGACGACCCTCGACGACGTCGGAGGCGGTGATATCGTAGTCACAGACGATGCAGCGACCCCGCCGTATACAGAGCGACGGGCTCGTCCTCGCGATGTACGCCTTCGCCGCGCCGGGTATCCACTCGCGTATCAGCCTGATCGCGCGGTGCTGCCTGCGCCGAAGCTCGAGCTCGGCACGAGACGCCGCGCTGCGGTCCGTCGGACTCGCTGAAGCCCGGACGTTGATCTTGACGAACATGAAGTAGTCGTCGTGAACGGTCGTGACGACGATCGCCATACCTATAGCGTCGGCCTCCCGGAGAAAGGCTTCCGGAAGGCGCTTGCGGTTGGCGTCAAGCCGCACGATCTTGCCCGTCTCTCCGCCGCGGATGCCTTCGGCGTACTGCGCCAGCGCTCCATGCTCGCCGAGCCAGCCGTGAAAGGCCTCCACATCGACGCCCCCAACGCCCATCGAGTTGGCAACCGGATAGTCGTTGGGCTCGGAATACTGCGCACCGGCGGCTGCCGCTAGGTCGCCGTACCCGGTCGTATCGATACAGACTGAGCACGCGATCTGTTCGGACCCGCAGCGGCTCTGCGTCTGAACCGACGTGACCGATCCGCCGCTGGTCACCGCGCCGGTCACCATGGTGTTCATCCACAGATCGACGCCTGCTTCGTCGAGCATCTCGAACGCAACGAGCTTGTACAGCTCGACATCGACAGCGGTGCACACCGAGTCGTAGTCGTATCCGCAGGTCATCTCGGCGTGCCCGCTCGTACCGCCGACATCGGCAAGCCTCTCGACGATCTCCGCCGGGATCCCCCGCACGATCTGACGCTTCTCGACCCCGGGAAAGGCCTTCCACAGATTATAGTAGCTGTGAAGCGCGGTTCCACCCTCGACGACGAGCCCGCCGGGGTACCCCTTGGCTTCGACAAGGGTGGTGCGGGCGCCGGAACGCGCCGCGGCAAGGGCAGCGACGAGCCCCGCGGTGCCGCCGCCGGCGACGACGACGTCACAGTGGTGAGCAGAAGTCGCCATCAGTTGTCTGCAGGGTTCAGGATCTTCGACAAACTCTGACCGATCGTCCTTGCCGCCTTCTCGGCGTCGGTCTTGGGCACACGCGCATCCTGCCACAGGCTCTTCGCGAAGAAGGCCTCAACGGTCTGCAGGATATCCGGCTCCTTGAACACCACGTAGGCGAAACTCTCCCCTACCGGCTGGAGGATCGTGAAGCTCGTGTACGTGACCACCGGCTCCTTGCCCATCATGATCCTGTCCTGCCGCTTGGTAACCAGCGAATCCACTTCCTTGAATCTGTACGGAATCGCGTGACCCCGATCGCGCATCGCAGGCTCCATGTGCTTCCGACTGTAGCTTGCCGGCTCGACGATGACGAACTGCTTGTACCCATCGGCCTGGAAGACGATACCCTCGTCATTGCGGTAGATGTCCTTCACGTTATTGTACGATGTGACTTCGTACTTCGTGTAGGTAGTCTCTTCGTCGAAGAAGGACGTGATAATGAGTCCGCCCTCGGTCGGGAGCTCACTTGCCATGTAGGCCTGGAAAAGGTCTTTGATCTGCGCCATGTACCCTCCGAATAACTCCACTATATCTCGCAACGTGGTCTTCGTCAAAACATCTTCAGCCGTTGAGAAAGTCTGCGGCAAGCATTACACTTGGCGAGCTATGGCGCCGCATACCGGCCGAGCCTTCATCTCCGAGGAGAAGGCACTCGCGCTCTTCAAGATTGGTCCTGCGGCGTCTCTCCGCGACCTCAACTCCGCCTATCGACGACTCGTTCGACGCTATCACCCCGACTATAACCCCCATCGCCTCGAGTGGGCCCATACCGCGATGGTGAAGATCAATGCCGCCTACGACGTAGCCGTAGAACACCTCGCCGCACTCCGGTACGAGGAAGTTCAGGCCCACCTCGACAAGGAGATCCGCGCGCATGACGACTTCACCGCACTCTTCTCGAACACCGCAAATCGAGTTCTCGACGGCCTGTTCACCTACTACCAGTACGGCCTCGAGAACCCGCATCAGCGCAGTAGCGGCACCCCCCGCATTCGTTACCGCAGCGCGGTACGCCGCATTTCGGAGGCGCTCTCCCAGCTGGAACGGCTGCGCGTGCCGAACCCGGTAGACGGCGAGACGCTTGAGATCTTCACCGGTTTCGCCCGCACCTTTCTCCAGTGCATGCAGATCGACCGCACCTTTGCTCCAACGAGTTCGCGCGAAGAACACGGTGCCTATCGGCGATACCAGGAAGGAAGCCGCGCGCTCGACGCGGCGATCCGACGCGCCTTCTTCCGCACCGAACTGTCACCACACGGTGAGCTGGCCTCGCCTCAGAACCTCAAGGTAAGCCTGAACGAATATATGGCGGTGGTCACCAATTACCAGCAATCGAGCTGGATCACCGAGACAGCGATGAAACTCTGCCTGCTCGACGCCTTCCAGGCGCTTCTGGCGATCTCCGAACGCGTGCCCGAGCTCGGCCTGTAGGCTCGCGCCGACGATCGGCGTCACTCGCTACGGCGTCACTCGCTACGGCGTCACTCGCTACGGCGTCACTCGCCAGCGACAGCCTCCTTGGCAGCTGCCTCAGCCGCGACATTCATCTTGGCCACCGCGTGCTTTGCGATGGGTATCCCGTACGCCGAACAGCTGGTGTAGTTCAGACCGACGCTGCGTACGTAGGCGATGTTCTCCGGTTCTGCACCATGCTCTCCGCAGAGACCCATGGAAATGTCGGGTCTTGTCAACCGGCCCCGTTCGGCGGCAATACGAATCAGCTCTTTCACCTGTTCCCCGAGCACCTTGAACGGATTCGCCTCGAGCAGGTCGAACTCGTTGTAGTCGCTGAAAAAGCTGTTGAAGTCGTCACGCGACAGACCGTTCGTCGTCTGGGTCAGATCGTTCGTGCCGAAACTGAAGAACTCCGCATACTGGGCAATACTGTCGGCGTTCAGCGCCGCAGCCGGGAGCTCGATCATCGTGCCAACCTTGTAGTCGAGCGACCGGGCCTTGAACCTCCTCTTCACCCGCTCCTCGATCTCCTTGATCCCGACAATCGCCTTCCCTTCTATGCGCTTGCCGTTGCGAATCGTCTTCATCTCGTGCGCGCTCATGATGAGCGGGATCATGATCTCAGGCTTTGGATCCTTCTTTTCGGCCTTGAGCTTGTACGCTGCCTCGAAGATCGCCTCCACCTGCATGTTGTAGATCTCGGGGTAACTGATCGCAACACGAATGCCACGATGGCCGAGCATCGGGTTGAATTCCTTCAGCAGATCGCATCGGTTGCGAACCTCGGCCTCGCTTACCTTGGGGTACTGTTTGCGGAAGTGCTTGATGAACTCGTCCATGCTCTCGCGCGTGTGCGGAAGGAACTCATGCAGCGGTGCATCGAGCAGGCGGATGGTGACCGGGAAGCCGTCCATGATCTTCAGCAGATCGTAGAAGTCCTTGACCTGATACTTCTTGAGGTCGACGAGCGCCTTCTCCCGGTCCTCCCTGTTCCCCGCGATGATCATCGTCCGGAACTTGAGAATCCTGTCCTCGGCGAAGAACATGTGCTCGGTGCGGCAGAGGCCAATGCCGTGTGCGTGGAACCTTTTCGCGAGCTCGGCGTCCTTCGGTTGGTCGCCGTTGCAGTGAACGTCGAAATCCGGGGTGATGTGCTTCTCGCAGATATCGAGGAATTCGAGTAGACCGCTGCCCTCGGGACTCGGCTTCGTCAGCTCACCGCGACCGAAGTAGACGGTAGGCTCCTCGTAGTACGGCACGTTTAGCGTGAGGTAGTCGCCCTGCTTGATCGTCTTGCGCCCAATCTTCATCTGCTTGTCGCCCCAGGTGATATCGGGCTTCACGAGCGCTACCTTGCCGAGGCTCCGGGCGACGACCGGCGCGTGGCTCGCGTAACCGCCTTCGCTCGAGAGGACGCCCGTGGCGACTTCGATGGCCTTCACGTCTTCGGCGAAGGTAGCCGGCATCGCGAGGATGAAGTCCGCGTCCTCATCCTTCTGAACGGCCATGCGGTACGCCTTTATGAGGTCCTCGGTGTCGAAGTACACCCGTCCGATGGCGCCGCCGACGGAGCCGGCGATACCCCCGGACTGACTGCCGGCATCCTTGACCGATCGAACGTCGAGAGCGGGATGGAGCAGCTCGCTCAGCCGACCAGGCTTGGTCGTCTCGATGATGTACTGGTCGTCAATGACCTTCTTCCTGTGCAGATCGAGCAGGGTCTTCAGCTCCGCCTGCGCGCTCTTATTGATCACCTCCATCTGGTCGATGACCCATAGCTTGCCCTGCTCTATCGTGAACCGAACGCGCCGGATCTCTCGAAAGTGCGCCTCCAGTTCCGAGCCGATCTTGTCGAGCTCGGTCTTGACTCCTTTCGCGATCTTTGGGAGCGGCTTGCCGGAGACTTCGGTGTCGTCGAACGATCCCTCGAAGAACTCGCCGGTTATTCCGCTCTCGCCGGTGATGATATCACGGGTATGGAAGTACCCGAAAAGGCTGTTCTTCCCGAAGTTGCCGAACACCATCGTCTGAACAAGGATGGCGGAGTCGCTCGAACTCTGGTTGATCTGAAAGAGTTTGTGATACGTCTTCAGGACGTAGCGAAACTGCTCGTAGCAGTCGGTAAAGACTTCGCTCGGAAAGACATCACCGTGCTTCTCGACGGCATCAAGCACCGCTTTGCGGCTGTCTGCCTTCTCCGCCGCATCGTGGAACTCTTTCTTTGCCTTCTCGAGCTTCGTCTTGCGTCGCGCCGGGACGCCTTCGGTCAGCAGTTCCATCTCCGCAATGTGCGCAAGCGCGTTGCCGAACTCGTGGTAGGCAAACTGCTCTCCGACGTAGGCAGCGAACCCATCGACCGTCTGCGTTGACAGCCCTATATTGTGGATGGTGGAGAACGTGTTCACCATGTTCAGCATGGGGCTCTCCACGACCTTTATGAGCAACGGGTTCGAGCTGCTGTTGAACTCCTTGAGGAAGATCGCCTCCATATCAGCGAGGGGATCCTTGAGCATCTCGAAGACCCCGGCCTCGTCGGCGGCGATGAGGTTCAGCGTGTCGTTGGTCACGATGAACCCGGGAGAGATGGGCGCGCCAAGCGACGCGAGCTCCATGATGCGCCTACCGCGACTGCCGACGATCTCCAGGATATCCGGATCACTGAGATATTCAGTACTGCTGAACGAGTAATACTCCTGCATGCCCTCTCTCCATCGTACGAGCGATCACCTGAGGCGGCGCGGCCTCAACCCTGTCAAAGGACCGGTTACGTCGCGACGCCCGCTAAGCCCATCAGAATAGGTCCAGCACCTGGTCGTAGCCGCCCTTGAGGAATGCCTCGAATCGGGGACTCGCTCCCTCATAGAGATAGCGCTGCAGCTTGCGGACGTCCTTGATCTCATCGCCCGCAACGCTGAACATGATGGGAACCCCATGCTTGACCTTGCCCCACTTGAAAAGTGAGTTTATGTCGTTGATCCGTTCGTTCTCGTACCAGATGAGCACATCGAGCCCGGGATACTTTGCCTGATAGCTGGCGATGACCTTCTTCCAGGCTTCAACGTTCCCGTTGTGGAAGAGCTCGTTCGTGACGACCACCGAATACTTTGGTGTTATGCGCTTTCTGCTGCCCGCACGCTGAGCCGGCGCTTCCACCGCGACACCGGACGAGAGTGCCGGGGTGCTCTGTGTCTCGTCAAAGCTGGGCACCGCGGCGGCCGGCTTAAGAACCCGCCTGCTGCCACGATACGCGGATTCATCCTTGACGCTCTTCCCGTACACCACCTTCAGAACGTCATCTGCCGCTCGTTCGAGCGTCGTGTGATCGAGCGACCCGGATGCCGGGCCGACGAGCATAAGAAAGTATTCGTCCCGCACGAGCGGCAGCACTCCGTCCCAATGCGCGGGGTTCGCGGGATTGATGACGTACAGGCCTGCCTGTGGATGGTAGTAGCAGAGTACGACGTGAACCTTGCCCCACTTCGAAACGGTCTCCATGATCGGCTGCGCGTCGTCAACCGTCGCTTCGAGATTGTGCGAACGGGTGACATAGCCGAGCTTGTCGACGAGAAGCGCGTTCAGAATAGCGCGGACCTGGTACCGGTGGAGCGTCCCGTGTTCGAGCGCCTCGTTGAGAACATCGGCGAGGTTGTAACCCTCGCCGACGTCCTGGGCAAACGCATTGACGCTCTTGAAGTGGCGCAGGGCGGTATTGAAGCCCGCCCTGCGCGAAAGAAGGTTCAGTGTGTTTTCCATACCCTACAGTTCTTGGAGATCATCGGATGACTTCCGACGGCGTCGTGACGGCGTCACGTCGGCCTTCCCCTTCACTCCGGCATCACTCGACTCCTCCTCATCGGCGGCCGACTCGAAGTGCTGAGCCTCCGGAATCTGAGCGGTAATCTCCTGATCCACGCTACTCATGAAACTCTGGTTCAGGTCATCACGCACGGTGCTGCGTCGACGCTTGAAGGTCGCGAAGGCGGCGTCCTGGAAGCCCTTGGAGACTCCGTGGAGGAACTCGTTCAGCACGTTCGCCATCCCGCTGAGCGTGAACTTCTTCCGCTTGATGCTGGTGATGTCCACATCGAGAACGAGCCCCGGCTGAATGTGGTACGGGTTGATCAGGTAGTCGAACTCCTCGAACTCGCGTCGCAGGAAGTCGATCCGCTTGTCGACCTCGACCCGCTCCTTGGGATTGAGATGACCGTATACCGTCGCGACCGAATCCTGGGAACGGTTGAGCATCTTCTTCAGAAGAGCCTTCTCGTGCAGGTAGGTGTTGTTGAGCCGCTCGACATCGGTCTCTTCTGCCTTTATGCGCAGAATCTCGTTCCAGGTCTTTTCGATCTCGTCATACAACGGCTCGCCGCTCTCCTGCTTCGCACGCCGAACCCTGCCGCGCATCCGCTTCGCCACGTCTTCGAAATCGTTAACCCGCATACCGCTCTTGTTGCTGTCGTAGAGGGCGCGAACGACGTCCCAGGCATGCGTGATCTCGTTCTTGAACGCCTCCATCTGCTTGTCGTAGGCGTCGCGCTCCTTCAACAGCTGCTCCTGATCGTAATACTTCAGGCGCATCTGGTAGCGCTCATCCGGCAGGTTGTCGACGTCCGTGTCCTCGTACTCGCGCACGATGAGCTCGCGGGCGTTCTTCAGGTTCTCGATGTACTGATAGCCCATCTTCGAGGTGTCGAGGATCGACGTCAGCGAGTTGATCGCGGTGTTGAACCCACGGTTGCGAATATTCTCCGCATCAATGATCTTCTTGATGTTCTCGCGGATGTTCAGCGGGTCGAACTCCTTGGGATCGATCTCCGCCCGAAGGCCCTCGATCTTCTCGACGAGTTCCTTCGCCATGAAGGTATAGCGCTTTGAACTCTCGTCCTCAGCGTCGTCGTCGGTGTAGTTCGGAACACGCTTGATCTTCTCGAAGATCATCTCGCTGTCGGTCAACTCGTCCTTGCCCTCATCGACGAGCTCGTCCTGGTAGCGCTCGACTTCCTGCTCGATCAGCGTCGTAATCGTCTTGGCAATCTGATCCTTGATCAGGAACTCGACGGTGACCTGATACTGGAAGATCGGGCTGATGAGCTCGGAGTCGAGAATGTTGACCGAAAGCTTCACGTCGCTGACGTTCTTCGGCTTGTGGAGATTGTCCTTGAACGCGCACTTCACGATCGAATACGCGTTCTCGCCCCGGATGAAGGCACCGACATCGGCCTTCTGTCGCAGCAGCGCGTTGGTGTCGTTCTCCAGATCGTTCATCCCTCGCTGGATGTGCCCCTGGAGATGGCCGTACATGTTGACCATCGACTTCTCGATCTCGGCGGTGTTGAACTTGTCCGCCCCACCGATCTGGTCGAGCATCTCGGCGATTTCCTTGGGCGAATACCGCGCAAGAGCCTTGGACTCTTCCTTGTCGATGAAGTTCCGAACCTTCTTCACCATCTCATCTTCAGAGGTAACGATGTACCTGTTGAACATGTTCTGGTAGTTCTGGTTGTAGTAGTTATAGAGCTTTTCCTTCAACCCACCCATGACGTCGAGCTGCTCGAGCACTTCGTTCGGCAGCTTGACCTGAATGTCCTTGAGGATGTTCTCTACCTCTTCAGCGATGACCTGCTTGTACTCGTCCTTCTGGCTTCGCCCTTCCTGGGCCAGACTGTTTCGTGATCCAACAGCTGATGGCTTGCGAGGGTGAAATACGTTTGGACTCCTCGGGATATCGGACATACTAACTCCTTCCTGGTGGTATAGGGCAGAAGCACTACGCTCCGCCCGGCTCTCGTTCTCCCCGGCCTAAGTATAATACACTTTCCCACGTTAACAACTCTAAACCCGCTCTCCTCCTTCGGTTTACTCTTCCCAACGATCAAGGGTCCCCTCGACCAGACGGGTGAAGTTCTCCGTGTGCGACGCGGCACCGAGAGCCGCCAGTGACTCGGTGATCTCGGACCGGCGTGCTTCCCCGGTGGCCTCGTCCTCGTACTCGACTACGAGACGCGTGTACCGATCGTAGTCGCTGCGCAACCGAGCCACCATGTACCGAACAGTGATCTCCCAGAGAGTATCGCCCTGCACTACAGTGTAGCGCGTGCCGTCCGGGAGTACAAAGAGATTTCCCGGATAGATCCAATCAGGATCGGGTCGTTCGGGATCGATCACGCCCATCGGCGCGTACCCGTTCTCGGTGGCGATTCGGTTCACGAGATCGATGATGTCGCGGAGAGTTATCTCCACGCCTCCGGGGCCTATGACGCTGGTGTCGGTGATCGTCACACCGGGCGTTTCCTCGAGCGCTCGAATGGCCGGCAGAGAGTCCTCCGGCCACCCTTCGGGCAAGCGAGGCACAGCGTCGGGATCCGGCGCATCCGGGTCGACGGCATCCGGGTCGACGGCGTCGGGGTCGGCCACGTCCGGGTCGACGGCGTCCGGGTCGGCCACGTCCGGGTCGACGGCGTCCGGGTCGACGGCGTCCGGGGGAGTCGGTTCTTCCTCGGTCACTACCGGCGCCGTCGGACCGAACCACGGACTCGAAATGGTACCGGTGAGAAGCAGCGCGAGCAGGATCGCGATCAGCACGAGCAGCGCGGCGACAGGAAGAACCCATCTGCGCCGCTGCTTCTTCCGCCGAGCGCCCGGGGTGCGTCGCTGAGCCGAACGCCCTCGCCGGCTGCCGGCGGCCCTGTCGCGCGCCGCGGCGCGTCCACCGCGCGCGTTCTCTCCCGCCGGCGTCGTGCCGTCTCCCCGTCCGGAGGAGTCCGCCTGCGACCCGCCCGCTTCCTCGCTCTCGCTTCCGCGAGCGGACGTCGCGGCGCGTTTGTCCGCAGCCCTCTTCTTCTTGCTGGCTTCGGCGATGCGCCGCAATCGCGCCTCATCCATTTGTTCGGGCGTCGCAAGCCCGGCGATGAGATCGGTGAGGCGCTTGCGTTCAGCGGCAAAATCAACGGCCGGAAGCGCGTGGATCTTCTCAACGACCCGTTCGGCATGAGCGTAACGATCACCGGTAACCCGGGCGGCGAACCGATAGAACAGGTACTCTCGCTCTCCATCCCGGACGATCTCTCCGATGAGCGGGAGCCTCGAAAGAGCTTCAGCCCCGCCAACCTGATGACGGTCGAGGAGACTCGCCAGAGACTCCGCCCCGCGCCCGGTGTCAGGTTCATGATCGCGGACAAACCGAGCGTACTGCTTGTAGTTGTGCAGGACGATCTGCACGACCGGGTGAATAGTGCCGTCGTCCTTGCCGATCGCCTTCACCGGGTCGAGCCCTTTCAGCGTCCGGATCACCTTCGCGGTATCGCGACGGCCGTCGAGCTCGTTGAAGAAATACTCGAGCTGCGCAAGCAGGGTGTTCTCGGCCTGGGAGAGGAGATCGCGGTACGGATAATTCTTCTCCGGCAGGTATCGACTCGCCGCATCGGTTCTCGACAGAGACTCGCCGAGCTGGTAGAGCACTCCTTCGAGGACCGGATGAGTTGCTTTTGACCGGACGAAGATGAGCGACCCGGCGGAAGGATTGACCACATACGAAGCTTCCGATCGCCTCTTGTCCGCGGCCCCGAAGACAACCGGGCCGTCAAGCTCATCGAGCGACGCCTCGAAACGCCCCGAGGCTCGGGTCACGCGAAACCGGTGGAACTCGAAGGTACCGCCATGCCCTTCCACGACCTTGGCCTTCAACGGAGGCAACGAGTTCGCCGGAAAGAGGTCGGCTGCCTGACGCACCCTCTCGCCGCGCGGTGAGGAGATTCGCACCGGCCGGTTCCGCGTACGGCTCCGCTTGAAGAAACGAATAAGCGCGGCGTCGGCCTCTTCGGCCTGAACCGTCGATACCCGGTCAGCGTCTACCCCGGCAGCGGAGAGCGCGAAGAAGTAGTCGCCTGTCAGGCGCAGCGCCGCGAGCTCTCCGCGCGAGACGAGGTACGGTGTACCGGCGAGTACGATGAAGCCGGGTCGTTGATACGCGTCGCCGGGCAGCTTGAACGGTCCGCGACCGTACTCGTTCTTGGCGTCCTGGGCGCGGGAGACGAAGTGACCGTCGAGTTTCTCCCGGCGTCTGAGATCGAAGATCTCGCTCTTGCGAAACTTGATCTTGAGATTGCCGTCCTTGTAGGTGTAGACGAGCACGTGCTTGTCGTCGTCCTCCTCGTGATCGATCGCCTCGATCGCTTCGATCGGTATCGTGTTCTGACCAACAAAACTCTTCATGTGCTCGACGGTCTCGACATCACCCACGTAACGGGTTTCCGGCGTTGCGTCACCGGCGAGACAGGCCGGCTCATCCAGAGGATTCCCGGTGAGAGCGTCCGGCACGACGATCGTTGAGACGATGGGGGGAAGTTCCGGGGGAAGGTCAGGCGAGGTCCCGAGCCGCAGGAACGGTTTGTAGTCGTCCCAGTGGGACCCCAAGTAGACCACGTAGCACTCACGGTCCACATGGAATACGCGACTCTGTGGGTTCTGATCGAAGATATCTAGCATCCCACCCCCGCTGACTGGATACTATAACGCAAGTCGTACCTTTCCGCAAACTCTTACACCGACTATACTACAAAGGAGGAGTCGGCATGATCATCAGCGAAGACGATCGACGAAAGATTCTGCCGGTTGCGTCGGGAAAAGGCGGCGTAGGCAAGAGCGTCCTCGTCGCCAACCTCGGAATAGCGCTCGCCTCCTTCGGACAACGCACGGTTGTCGTCGATCTCGACCTCGGCGCGTCGAATCTTCACACCTACCTTGGTGTGAAGAACCGCCACCGCGGCATCGGGAACTTTCTCGCCGACCGATCGGTGGCTTTCAGCGATGTACGCGTCCGCTCCCCGTACCCGAACCTCGACTTCGTCCCGGGTGACGTCCTGGTTACCGGAGCAGCGAACCTCTCGCACGCCCAGAAGCGCAGCGTCATCACGAACATAGAGAAGCTCGACGCCGACTACATCCTGCTCGACCTCGGGTCGGGCAGCCACTTCAACACGCTCGACTTCTTCCTGATCTCGAACTCCGGAATCATCGTGACGACACCTCAGGCGCCGTCGATCCTGAATGCGTATGGGTTCCTCAAGAACGCCGTCTTCCGGCTTCTGCAACAGACCTTCTCCGATCAGAAGGGCGTAAGCCGTTTCCTGTCGGACATCGTGAAGGAGCGGCAACCGAACGCCACGCCGAGCATCGCGCAGATCGTCGAAGGCATCGGAAAGATCAGCAAGCGCGCCGCGGGCGTCGCTCGCGAACAGATCGGCCGGCTGCGAACGAGCATTGTCGTCAGCATGGCCGATCATCCCGAGGACATGGAGATCGTGCAGAGCCTGCGAGCGCTGATCGAGGACCGCCTGCAGCTCGAACCGAGTTGTCTCGGGTTTCTCTACTACGACTACATCGTCCGCGAGGCCGTCAACGACACGGTTCCGCTTGCGCTCGTCGGGCGCGACTCGCTGATCCTGAAGGAGATCGACCGGATCGCGCAGAAGATCATCCACTCGGAGCGTTTTCCCGAGATGCCGCTCGACCTCGAGGAATACGAGGACAGTTTCGCGCTCGCGACTATCGAGGCAGAAGACGACTACGGGTCGATCAACCCGCACCCGGGCATGCGGCTCGACGAGAATCCGGACGAAGCCACCGTCGAGGAGTTCATCCGCCTCATATCTGCGCAGAAGCAGCAGATCCGCGAACTGCAGGGAACGATCCACGCGCTCACGATGGGCGGACGAGGACAGGAGTAAGCCGGAATGCCGGAGGTCTTCGACGTCGTGAACGAGGCCGACGAGGTGGTCGGGCAAGCGTTGCGCGGACAGGTCCACGGGAACCCGGCCCTCATCCATCGCGTGGCGCACGTGCTCGTGTTCAACTCCGCGGGCAATGTCTTCCTCCAGCTGCGCTCGCCGGCCAAGGACGTCCAGCCGAACCGATGGGACACGTCGGTGGGCGGGCATGTCGACGCGGGGGAGACGTACGAACAGGCCGCAGAACGCGAGATGCGCGAAGAGCTGGGGATCGACGGCGCGGAGATCGAACCGCTGTACCGCTATCTTCACCGCAATGAGTATGAGTCGGAGATGGTCGCGACGTATCGCTCCGTCTGGGACGGCCCGGTGCGGCTCGACCCATCGGAGATCACCGAAGGGCGTTTCTGGTCGATCCCCGAGATCGCAGGACATCCGCCGGAGACCTTCACGCCGAACTTCCTCGATGAGCTCGCTCGCTACCAGAGGTGGCTCGGTGCGCTCGCCGACGCGGAGCAGAGGCAGTAGACCTTGACCGCGACTGGGCCGGCACATACGTTCTTGGAGTGACAGGCAACAACGACGGCCGGGCGCCGGAGGTTCCGCTCCACGGATTGCCGGTGGATCTACCGACACCGACCGAGGCTTCGCTCGCGACCAACGCAGCGCTCAACAGCTACCTCGCGACGATCGCCGCAACCGTCCTCGAGAGCACCGCGGCCGAGCTCGTCGGCATCTACCTGGTCGATCCGCTCACCTCCCGACTTGCACTGCGCGCATGGGCGAGCTCCGAGGGCCATGAGGTTTGGACCTCCGGAACGGCTCCCGTTGATCTGGGCCGACGCGGAATCGATGGAGACGAGTTGAGCCCCGCGACGCTGCGCGATTTCATGCATGCCGGGCCGAAGGACGAGCGCATCGCCACGCCGGTTCACGATGAGACAAGCTGGATCGGGGCGATCGTGGGTCTCTCGGATCTGGCGTTCGGCGAGGCCGCGCCTGCGGTGTTCCACGATGCGGCGGCACAGCTGACGGCGGTGCTCAAGGCGACGACCATGCCCATCGGTGATCAACTCGTCGAAGAGAGCGAGGAGTCGCTCGCGCTGCCGTCCGACGCGATCCTCGGACACCCGGCCGGCGGCGGCATCGCGGTGGGTCCCGCGCTTCGGCTACGCTCGACGATCGAACGCTCAACGACATCGGAGAAGATCGAGGAAGACCGCGAACAGGCGCTCGCGCGTCTTGACGCCGCGTTCGACCGCACGAGGACCGAGATCGAGGCCCTCCTTTCCGACGCGACCAACGAGCTCTACGATGTCGTGTCGTTGATCTTCACAACCCATCTGATGATGCTGACCGACGACGCGTTCTCCGGCGCGATCCGCGGCCTCGT
>SLST01000207.1 GCA_007130265.1 Spirochaetales bacterium | reverse complement strand
TTGTCGTACATCGCCATGAAGATCTCGGGGCCCATCAGGTGAAGCCCGAGCGTGAACGGCCCGGTGATCAGGCCGTAGAGGGCAACATCAGGAAACTGCTCGCGAAGCCTCCGGGTGACCTCCATCGCCATGGGCACCCGCCCGCTCTCTTCGTCGAGCGGCGGGAGATCCGCGAGTGTGGCGTCTCCCATCAGTGGATGGCTCGAGACCGCCGGCGGGTTGTCGTCCGACCACACCAGCGTGCTTCCGAGCACCTGCGCCTCGATCTGGAGGTCGAAGATCACCGGTATGCCGTCCGGCTGGTAGAGCTCTATGGCTTTCGTCATGCCCGCCACGATGTTATCGGCGCTCCTCAGGTACTCCTGGGCGCTCATATCGAGAAGCGAGGCGGCGTGGACGCCGACGAAGGGCACATAGGGTGTGCGCTCGGTCGTCTTGTTCTCCATCGCTGCCAGCACGAGTTCCTTTCCGGTCATAGTGCCTCCTGTCTGTGCTTCGCAAGGTATCCGGGGCAGGCCTCGGTCACCTATGACTTTCATGTGAGCCCTACAAGAAACGTACGATCTGGCCGGGTTTTGGTGGGAGGCGCAAATCGGGTACAATGCTCACCGGCGGGAGGCGAGATGGGTGGTGTAACGATGCAGGCGGCCGTGTTGCACGCGGCCGGGGATCTCAGAGTCGAAGAGGTGCCGCAGCCCGAGCCCCGCGAGGGCGAGGCGCTCGTCCGGATCAGGGCCAACGGGCTGTGCGGCTCGGATATCCACTTCTACGAGGCGGGGAGGCTCGGCCCCTTCGTGGTCGATCGGCCGTATATCCCCGGGCACGAGGCGGTCGGAGTCGTGGAGGCCATCGGTCGCGATGCCGGAGCCGGCTCCGCCGCTCATGGCGCTCCAGCGTCACGCCCGGCCCCAGGCACCAGGGTCGCGATCGAGCCCGGTATTCCGTGCCGACGCTGTTCCCACTGCAAACACGGCCGCTACAACCTGTGCACCAGCGTTCGATTCCTCTCCGCCCCGCCGGAGAACGGCACCTTCGCCGAGTACGCGACGCTCGCCGCGGACTTCTGTCATGTCGTGCCAGATGCGCTGTCCGACGAGGAGGCTGCGCTCGTCGAGCCGGTGAGCGTAGGCGTCCACGCGTGTAACCGCGCGGCGGTTCGGCCCGGAGAGCCCTTCGCCGTCGTGGGGGCCGGACCGATCGGGCTGATCACGATGCTCGTGGGGTACGCCTATGGCGCGGGGCCCGCGACCGTCGTGGACATCGCGGCGAACCGCCGCGCGAAGGCGATCGAGCTCGGTGCCGCGCACGCCGTAGACGGCTCGAAGGGCGACGAGGCGGTTGCCGAGGTGATGGAACTGACGCAGGGCGAGGGAGTGCCGTACGTTTTTGACACGAGCGGAGCGTCCGCCGGGTGCGCCTTCGCGCCGAGGATCACTCGCCGCGGGGGCGTGGTGACTCTCGTCGGCTGGCCCGAGCTCTCCGCCTTTCCCTTCCCCATTGAGGAGGTGATCGAGAAGGAGCTCGACATCCGGGGGATCAACCGCTACTGCAACACGTACCCGACGGCGCTGCGGCTAATGGAGAGCCGGAAGCTCGACGTGCGGCCGCTCATCTCGCACCGGTTCGGGTTCAACGAGGTCGTTCACGCCTTCGAGTTCGCGTCGGCCCACCGGGATCAGACCATCAAGGTTCTCGTGGGCCAGGCGGGTAGATCGTGATGACCGCAGCGACGGCGCGGACTACCCGTACACCCCCGCCTCCTCGACCGCGCGGTGGAGCGCGAAGAGGTTTTCCTCCGGCGTCTCGCGCGGGCACTGATCTCCGGTGCTGAGGATGAACCCGCCGCCGTCGCGCGCGGCGAGGATGGCTTCGCGCGCCGCCTCGAGGACTCCCTGCGGCGTGCCGTGGAGCATGACCGCGGTGGTGTGGAGATTGCCCATCAGAGCGATCTGCGAGCCGTGCGCGGCCTTCACCTCCGCGAGATCGACGTCGCCCATGGGCGGGATCTCGAGCGGGTTGACGCAGGAGACGTTCGTTTCTTCGGCGAGCATCCGTACGAGCTCGCGCGAGCGGCCGCAGCTGTGGAGCACGGTGGGCACCCCTGCTTCCCGCGCCATCGCCGACCATTCGCGGATCGCCGGCAGCGCGTACCGTCGCGCGAGCTCGGGCGAGGCGAGCGTGAGCGTGCCCGATCCGCCCAGACCCAGGTAGTCGGGCTTCGTGTCCAGGTACTCCCTGACGATCTGCGTCCCGCGTGCGAGTCCGAGCTGCGCCCATTCGTCGAGGATCTGCGCGGTGTCCATGAATGCGTAGGTGAGCGCCTCCATGCCTCCATGCACGGTTCCTATCCAAGCCTGAAAGCCGGGGTAGCCGACGACAAGTCCGAAGGCCTGATCGCGGCGTTCGGCCTCTTGCCGAATCTCCGCGATCGCCTCCACGTCCACTGTCACCTCGCGACTCAGCAGCCACCGCATTTTCGGCCAGTCGGCCTCAAGGTCTTTTATCAGGCGCTCGGTATGCGTGGGCGGCTCTCCGCGGAAGCAGATCTCCTCCTCCGTGAGGTCGCCGTGCGGGGTGTGCCGCGTCGTGCGGCGAAGCATCGCATCGCGCTCCGGCAGGAAAGTGAGTACCTCGTCGGCCTCCACCTCCTCAGTCCGCACCGGTACGCCGGCGCAGGAGCCGATCCACATATCGAGCCGGTAGTACTCGGCCGCATCGATGTAGGCGCGCCAGAGCGGGACTCGGTGCTCGAAGTAGACTTCCCAGAACGGAAGCCCGGTTCGCTTGACCGGGATATAGTTCGAGATGTCCGGTGTCACCGGCACGCGGTCGGGCACCTCGTTTCGCATCGCGGCGAGGAATCGTCCTTTGCTCGTCATGCCATGATGCCTCCGCTACCATAGTGCAGCGGAAGACGATCGGCCCGCTTCAACCTATCCGTTTTCTTATGTACTATTCCGACGTATGGCTGCAAGGAGAGTGCCCGTTCTACACTTTGGCGACTTCGCGGCTCCCGGTGCCGGATGTCACGTGGCGCGCGCGAAGTACCGGCCGGGCGACTTCATCGCGATGCACGGTCACGACTTCGCGGAAGTCTTCTGGATCGAGTCGGGGCGCGGCGTGCACCGGACCCCGGAGGCGCGGGTCGATCTCTCACCCGGGTTCCTCTGCCTGATCGCCCCCGGCGATGAGCACGAAATCCGCGCCGTCTGGACCGGCGAGCTCGTCCTTTCGAACGTCGCTTTTCCCGCGCGCGACCTCGCTGAGATGCGAGAGCGCTACGCCGGCGTACGCGGTGTGGGCGAGGCGACCGCCGCGGGCGGCACGGGGAGTGTGTGCACCGCGGACGATGCGACCGGCGCGGCCGTGACGAAGACTGCCGCCGCAGGCCTGCTCGACCGGATCCGGACGCCGGGCTGGCTCGCCGGAGAAGCCGTCGCGGCCGCCTGTTCGGCGGCGTTTTCCGAGCTCGGCCGGACGAACCTGGGACGCCTCCCGCTCCACCGGTTTCTCCTCGAGGTGCTCGTCGTCGCCGACCGCGAGCTCGACTCGCAGGCGCAGTCACACCGGCTGCCCTCATGGCTTGTCTCGGCCATTGACGAGGCGGCCCACGGTACGGAGATTCTGAGTGCGGGGGTGATGGGTCTTGCCTCCTGCGCCGGCAGAAGCGCCGACCACCTCAACCGTACCTGCAGGCGGTACCTCCAGACGACTGCGAGCGGCCTCGTGAATCGGATGCGCCTCGATTACGCCGAGCATCTGCTGCAGACGACGCATCTGCCGGTTACCGACGTCGCGTTCCGCAGTGGGTTCGAGAACCTCAGCTACTTCTACCGGCGGTTCCGCGAACGACACGGAGTGTCGCCGAGCCGCTACCGGGCGACCGCGCAGCGGCCGGTGAAGATGCGCGGGTGAGGGGGGCTCACAGAGCGTATTTTCCATTCAGCGCATGACTAGATATCATGCACGCTGTGAAGACTGGTGCCGAAATTGTTGATCTCAGCATGCAGGGCCTGACCAGCACCCATCGCCGATCGATTCACCCGAGCGACTCGAAAGGACCTATGCCAGGAAG
>SLST01000295.1 GCA_007130265.1 Spirochaetales bacterium | reverse complement strand
TTGAGCGGCCTGCCGCCTTCGCCGGCGCTCCAGTGCTGGTGCGCGTCGTCGGTAGCAACGCCGTAGATCCGGGCTCCCGCGCTCAGGGCCCGGTCCCAGATCTCTTCCGGCGCCGAGCGGCCGCCGGTCGGGTAGCTGTTGCAGTCGGGCGCAGCGTTGAACACCTCGAAGTGGGTCACGCCTTCGAGCCCAAGTATCGTCTCGTGTTCGAACGTCCAGTTCCAGCAGGGATGACAGAGCACCGCTACCCCCCCGGCCGCCGCGGTCTGCGTGATCCCGTCCTGCAGGATCTCCGCGACACTCGCCTGCGCGAGCTCGGCGCCCGGCGCCACGGCTCGATCCACATCCACGGCGACCACGTGGGCGCTGCGGTTACCGGTGTACTCGCAGCACGGTATGCCCACGCAGTCGGAACCGAGCGCGGCCGCGTACTCTTCAACGGCCGTCAGCACGTTGTGGTCGGAGAGCGTGACGAAGTCCATCCCCATCGCGCGGTAGGAGGCGGCGACCTCGACGGGCGAGGAGTGCCCGTCCGAATTGGTGGAGTGACAGTGGAAGTTTCCTTTGTACCATGGCATGGAGGCGCCGCCCTACTCCAGCTCGATCGCGAGCACGTTCGGGTACTCCGTCGGGAGCGTAGCCGGAAGCTTCGCCGTGAGCGTCCCGAAGGACTGGCTGAACTCGCACCTTCCGGCGCCGAGGAGTCTGACCCCTTTCACCTTCTCGGCCGGCTCGAGGCTCTTCACCACGGCGACCCGGTTCTCCGGGGCTGCCATCATGAAGGCGTAGAGCGTCGATCCCTTCGCAGTGAACCGGTAGTCGGACGCATTCCAGCGGATCCGCTCCTCCTTGAAGCCGTCAATCGTCACGCGGCTGTCACCCTCACCGAAGGCGCGCCAGGGACGGGTGCCGTGGACCGCCTCCGAAGCGATCTCGAACCAGCGCTCGAGCTCGTCGAGCAGCCATGAGGTCTCGTCGTCGATCGTACCGTCCGGCCGCTGCAGGATGTTGAGCAGCATGTTGCCGTTCTTGCTGACGATATCGACGAGCATCTCGATCACGTGTCCCGGCCGTTTGAACTCCTGCCGCACGTCGTAGAACCAGTTGCCGATGCACGTGTCCGTCTGCCACGGCTCCGGGTTGACGCCCGTGAGCTGGCTCTTCTCGATGTCGAGCACGCCCACCGAGTAGATCTCGGGTCGACGATCCTTCTGGTTGTAGACCGCTTGGTTCTGTCCGTGTTTTCGGACCGACGTGTTGTACAGGTGCGCGACCGCCTCGAGGCCTTCGGCGAAATTCGGGTCTCCCGGGAGCGACGAGGTCGCATCCGGGCTGTGCGGGTTCCCCTGCCCGAAGGGGAGCGGCCCGTCCGAATAGAGCAGGTCCGGCTCGTAGAGGTCGATCACCTCCTTCATCACGGCGAGCCAGTAGGCACGGAACGTCGGGTTCGGCGTGTACCACGGTCGGGCGCTCGTGTTCGTCCGGTCGCTGTCCGCGTGCTCGTAGTTGTCGAGGTAGAAGTCGCGGTACTCCGGATCATTCCCGTCGTACGGTACCCCGGAGTACGGCCCGTCGGTATCCGACCATTTGTTCGTCCTCCACCAGGAGAAGGTCGCACCAAGGTGCTCGGTGAGCCCGAACGGCAGCCCTTCGTTGACCGCCGCCGCCTTCCACAGCCCGGTGATGTCCTTGCCGGGGCCCACTTCAACCGAGTTGAACCGGTTGAGCTTCGACGCGTAGTTGAAAAAATGATCGTGGTGCATCGCCTGACCCACGAAGTACCGGGCGCCCGCGCGGCGGTAGCGCGCCATCAGAGCCTCCGGCTCGAACCGCTCGGCCTTCCAGAGTCGGCAGATATCCTTGTAGCCGAACGTCGACGGGTGGCCGTAGTGACGCAGGTGATAGAGATACTGCGGGTGACCCTGGATATACATGTGCCGCGCGTACCAGTCGCCGTACATGGGCACCGACTGCGGCCCCCAGTGGCTCCAGATCCCGAACTTCGCGTCACGAAACCAGTCGGGACAGTTCGTCACCTTGAGCGACTCAAAGGTGGGAGCGAAACGATCTGCGGCGTCTGTCATTGGGGACTCCTTGCGTACTCCCCATCATGGCGTAATGCAGGCGTCGACGCAATCACTGGCACAGCGGTATCCCGGGACAAGGGCGAGTGCCCCCGGGTTCCTCGAGCGATCCGCCGACGAGGCGACGCAGGCAGAGCTCGAAGAGGCCGATCGCGAACCCCGATTGACGACTTCGACGCCGAGATCGCAGCGGTTGCCGTCGGTCACGACGCCGAGGTGATCACGGCGAACCTCGTTCACTTCGCGCGCGTCCCGAACCTCCGGGCCCGTCGCTGGTGACAGCCCGCCACTGGTAAGGGCTTTTCAGCTGGCACGACGGGCGCCCGGAGTAGTACACTGGGCAGGTGGGTGAGTTCCTGATCGGCACGTCCGGCTACTCGTACGACGACTGGGTCGGGCCGATCTACCCTCGCGGGACGCGCCGCGGCGACTTTCTCACGTTCTACGCGAAGCGGTTCCGTTTCACCGAGCTCAACTTCTCCTACTACCGCCTGCCGGAGGCGAGCGCACTCCGCGCGATCGCCTCAAAGACGCCTTCGAGTTTCCGGTTCACCGTGAAAGCCCACCGGAGCCTCACCCACGACCGCGACACGGAGTGGAAACGACACGCCGAACGGTTCGCGGAGGCGGTGGGCGCATTGTCTTCCGTTGAGTCGGCCACAGACAGCCTGGCCGACGCGGGTCGCCAGGACCGGCTCGCCGGGGTGCTCATCCAGTTCCCGTTCAGCTTCCACTACAGGCCCGCAAACCGCCGGTATCTCGCCTCGCTCACCGACGCGCTGAAACCGCTGCGCCTCTTCGTGGAGTTTCGAAACGCCGAATGGGACCAGGAGTCGGTGTGGCGAGAGATGGAACGCCGGGAGCTCGGCCTCGTGGTACCCGACCTCCCCCGTCTCGACGGACTGCCTGCAACCCCACCGCGGCTCACGACGCGCTGGGGCTACGTGCGTTTCCACGGCCGCAACGCCCCACAGTGGTGGAGCGGGACGAACGTGACCCGCTACGACTATCTCTACCGCGAGGAAGAGCTACGCGGGTGGGTAGGTCCCGTTCGCGCCATGCTCGACGAAGCAGAAGCGGTGATCGTCGCCTTCAACAACCACTTCGGCGGCCAGGCGGCGGAGAACGCCGAGCAGTTCGCCGCCATGATCGGGCAGGCCGCGTGAAGCGGCGACGCAACGGGTCTCCTCTCATGCCGGAGAGAATGGGTTGACGAGCTGTATTCCGGAGTAGAACTGCCCGGGATTCAGATCTTCAGACAGGATCAGATGGCATCCTGCCGCCTCTGCATTACTGATGATGCATGCGTCCCAGAAACTCAAACCGTATAGCTCCTTGAGCTCGACTGCCTGGCGGATCATCTGCGGCGTCTGGTGCACGATCTCAAGGGCCTCGAGCAGAACCAGCGTACGCAGGACCACGTCGCTGCGCTGGTGCAGTTTCGTCAACGCCGTCACCGCGAATTCCTGCAGCACCTGGGTGGAGATTACTCCGTAGCCGGAGTCCATGAGATCCTTGATCAGATCGAGCGCCGTCCGCTGCTTCGTCCAATCGCGCCGATCGTTCGCGTAGACGACCACGTTCGTGTCTATGAACGTCTTCTTCACGCTATTCCCGCCGATGGATCTCGTCTCGATCGAAGCGATAGTCCGGTGCAGACTCACCGGCATATTCCTGGGCAATCGAGACGAACTCTTCGCCCGGACTCAGCCCTTCCTCCATGGACGCGACGCGCCTGAGATAGTCGCGAATCAGCTGGTTGAGCGACGTATTGTGTCGCCGAGCGTACTCCCGACTCCTCCGTATGACCTGCTCGTCGGCCGAAAGGGTGATGTTCATCCGAGACGCCTCCTCCGTGTGCTATGTGTGCACTGCTATGTGTGCACTGCTATGTGTGCACTGCTATGTGTGCACTGCTGTGTGTGCACTGCTGTGTGTGCACATAGTACCGATCTCCAGAGAGCGAGACAACCGCGCGAGCGGCCTCTCACCC
>SLST01000529.1 GCA_007130265.1 Spirochaetales bacterium | reverse complement strand
TTGAGGTCGACGGCGTGCTCTACTTCAAGATCGTCGACACGAAAAAGGCTAGCTACGGCATCTCCGACTATCGCTACGCGACGATCCAGCTCGCGCAGACAATGATGCGCTCGGTGATCGGACGCCTCGAGCTCGACCAGACACTCGGCGAGCGCGAGCAGATCAACGCCGAGATCCTGAAGAGCATCGACGAGGCGACCGACCCGTGGGGCGTCCGCATCACCCGCTATGAGATCCAGAACATTCGGCCGCCGGCTCATATCCAGAAAGCGATGGACGTCCAGCTCGCCGCTGAGCGCACGAAGCGGGCCGCCATCACGCAGAGCATCGGGGCGATGGAGAGCGACATCAACGAATCGGTCGGTGCGCGCACGGAGGCCGTGAACGACTCAGAAGGCGAGAAGCAGCGGCTCATCAACGAGGCCGAAGGCCAGGCGGCTGAAATCCGCGCGCTCGCGCATGCCACGGCCGAGAGCATCCGCAAGGTCGCGAGTGCGCTCGAGAACGAGGCCGGCGATGCCGCGCTCGTCCTGCAGATCTCCGAGGGCTATATCAACGAGCTTCACAAGCTCGCGAAGCCGAGCACGAAGCTGATGCTCCCGATGGACCTCACCGACATCAACTCGGTCCTGCAGACGGTCAACCGGATGGTGCAGGAGAACGAACGGCAGCTATAGTCCCGGTCGAGGACTCACGCGGACAGATACGTCTCGATGCCGCGCAGCAGCATCTCGACGGCAAGCGTGGTGAGAATCATGCCCATGAGCCTCTCGAGCGCCTTGATTACACGTCGACCGAGGTACTTGCGGATCACCTCCGCTGCGAGCAGGATTATCGCACTCGCGAACCACGCGATGAGCAACGCGAGAATCCAGCTCACCATGAGCTCTGGTTGCTGAGTCGAGAGGAGAATGACGATCGCCATCGAGGACGGACCGGCGACCAGCGGTATCGCGAGCGGAACGAGCAGAGGCTCCTGCCCGGGTACCGCGTCGGCGCGGGCCCCGCTTTCGGTATTCGCATCCGCGCGCGGGAAGATCATCCGAAGCGCGATGAGAAAGAGCACGACGCCGCCGCCTACGCTGAGCGCGGGTTCGCTGATGCCGAGACCGCTCATGATGTGGCGGCCAAAGAAGAGAAAGGCGATCAGGACGACGAGCGCGATGAGCATCTCCCGCACGATGATCCGAAGCCGCCGCCCTGGCTCGATCTCATCTAGAATGGAGAGGAAGATGGGGATGTTGCCGAGCGGGTCCATAACGAGAAAGAGCGTGATTGCTGCGCTCGTCAGGGTCATCGACGGCTCCCGAGCAGGCCGTACTCGCGCTTCATGGCAAGCACCCGCCGCACCCCGCGGTTGACGTCATCCTCAGTGAGCAGTCCCGCGGCGATGAGATCTTCCACCATGTCCACCACCTCGCCCACGCGGTAGTCGCGGTAGAGCAGAATCAGGTCGACGTCGAACTTGAACAGCCGTACAAGCGTCTGCGGCAGCGAGTAGTTGCTGCGCATTGCCTCCATCTCGAGCCCGTCGGTCACCACAACGCCCTCAAACCCGAGTTCGTGCCGCAGCAGGTCGTGAAGGAAGACACGGGAGATCGTCACGGGGTAAAAGGGGTCGATACGATCGAACAGCAGATGGCCGGTCATGATCGCGGGAACGCCCGCGTCGATCGCCTCGCGAAAGGGCACCAGGTCACGATCGGCGAGATCGGTCCGGGTCGTCGAGACGACGGGAAGCGCGTGGTGCGAGTCAACGGTGGTCACCCCGTGGCCGGGAAAGTGTTTCGCGGTCGCGATGAGCCCGGATTCCCGGTAGGCGTCCAGATAGGGACGCACGAACCGCGAGACGACCTGCGGGTCGTCGCCGAAGCTTCGGTCGCCGATGATGGTGTCGTCGGCGGTCCCGTACAGGTCGAGCACGGGGGCGAGGTTCATGTTGATGCCGAGCTCCCCGAGCTGGCGAGCCGTGATATACGCCGCGGAACGGATCAGCGAGGGGTCGCCGAACCTGGCGAGCTCGGCCGCTGAAGGCAGCCCGATGAAGTCGGCGAAGCGGAAGGCGGACACCCTGCCGCCTTCCTGGTCGGCGCAGAGGAGGAGCGAGATGCCGGGAGTCGCGTAGGAGGCGACGAACTGGAGCGAACCGGTGAGCCGCCGCACGTCCTCCGCGGAGCGGTAGTTCCAGGGATAGAGGATGAAACCGGCGGGAGCCACGTCGAGAATCACGCTCCCGGCGCCGTCCGCGATCCGGGTGCCGGGAACCGGGGCGATGAACCGCTGTCCAATCCGTTGCCGCAGCGTGAGCGATTCGAGATACGCCTCGATTTCCGCGTCGGTGCGCGGCCGCGGAGGCTTCGTAGACGAGACGGCGGCGATCCGGCCCGCATGTTCGGGGTCGTCGAGCAACCGCGGATAGGAGAGCCGACGGGCGAGTGGTTCGTCGGGGACCGGCGGAAGTGCCGGAACAACGGCCGGTCGCTCGGCGTCCGGGCTCTCGTCCCCGGTTTCAGCGGCGGTAGCGCACGCGATGAGCAGCAGGCAGATGAGCGTGGGAAGACCGAGTCGAACGGGCGCACGGCGTGGCATCGCTCAATCGTAGTGCCGAGTGCTGCGGTTGGCAAGGGAGCGCGGCAGGCCGCCCGCGGGGGCCCGGCTGAAGGTCAGGGACGAACGCGCTTGCGATCGCGGGGGAAGAGCGAAGCTTCCTTGACGTTCGCGAGTCCGAGGATCTGTTGGGTCAGCCGCTCAAGCCCGATCGCGAACCCGCCGTGCGGGGGGCATCCGTACTTGAAGATCGAACAGTAGTCGCCGAGCCCGGCTTCGCTGAGTCCGAACCTGGGGAGCGTTTCGCGGAGCATCGCGTACTCGTGGATGCGCTGTCCGCCTGTGGTGATCTCGAGACCGCGAAAGAGAAGGTCGAAGCTCCTGGTCTTCAGACCGTCCGGGTAGGTATAGAACGGCCGTTTCTTGCGCGGGAAGCCCGAGACGAACACCGCTTCCACCCCGGCCGTCTCCTGCGCCCACCGGCAAAGCTCGCGCTCGCCCTCCGGGTTGATCTCGAAGACCTTCTTCCCGCCGCGCGAGGAAATGAGATCCTTCGCTACGTCGTGATCGATCCGGGGGATGTCGTGCATCTGCGCGGGGGTCGGAACCGACGCACCGAATCCCTCGAGATCGGTCGTGTTGTGCTCGGCAACCGCGGCAAAGATATGCGTGAGTAGCTCCGTCTCGAGGTCCATGAGGTCATCGTGCCCGGAGATGAAGCCCATCTCAACGTCGAGCGAGACGTACTCGTTGAGGTGGCGGGGGGTGTCGTGTTTCTCGGCACGGTAGGCGGCGCCGATCTCGAAGACGCGTTCCATGCCGCTTGCGACCATGGCCTGCTTGTAGAACTGCGGGGACTGCGCAAGGTAGACCCGCTCGCCGAAGTAGTCGACGGTGAACAGCCCTGTCCCGCCTTCGGTCCCGGACCCGATCAGCTTGCTCGACTTGATCTCCGTGAAATCGTTTTGCCGCAGGTAGTCAGCGAACGCGGCGACGATCGTCGACTGGACGGAGAAGATCGACCGGACCTTGGGCATCCGCAGGCTCAGAATACGGTGGTCAAGCAGCGCTTCGAGCCCGACGGTGTCGGGATCCTGGTTGACCGCGACAGGCAGCTCGGCGGCTGCCGGCGCGAGCACCTCCGTCTCAGCGACGTGAAGCTCGTACCCTCCCGGAGCCTTCTCATTCGCTTCCACACGGCCGCGAACGACGACCACGCTCTCGCTCGCCAGGTCGACCGCCCCCTCGTAGACGAGCTGGCCGAGTCCGCTTCGGTCACGCAGCAGCACGAAGGAAACCGCTCCGAGCTCGCGGATTCGGTGGACCCAGCCTGCGAGCCTCACCTCGTGCCCGACGTGGTCGCCGAGCTCCTGCACGAGTATCCGATCGATCATCCGCTCTCCATGATGCGCGCGACGGCTTTCGGGTCGGATCCGTCACCGGCCGCGCCGGTGAGCAGGATCGCGAGGAGCCGGGCATAGACGCTCTCGGTCGTCAGCGTGCCCATTGGTATCGCGCCGCCACGCCACAGGTC
>SLST01000301.1 GCA_007130265.1 Spirochaetales bacterium | reverse complement strand
CTCGAGCGCGAGCGTTGACGCCGGCACACAGGTGCTGCTCGGGCTCGTTGCCGAACTGCTTGCCGACGAGTCGTTCGGTCGTGTCGTCGACGTCGGCTGCGGGACGGGCGCACTCGGGATCGCGATCGCTGGTAGCACCGCCGCCGATCTCGAGGCGGTCGACCGCGACGCGATCGCGGTCGCGTTCACCGAACGCAACGCGCGACTCAACTCGATCGAGCGTGCGGAGGTGTACCCTGCACTCATGCCGCCGGAGGTTCGCGACGATCGGCCCCGTGCCGGGCGCGAGCTTGTGGTCGGCAATCTGCCTGCCAAAGCCGGAGAGCCGGTTCTGAGGATGCTGATCCGACGGATGGTGCGTCTCGCCGCGGCGTCGGAAGGCGTCTGTGCCGTGGTGATCGTCAGGCCGCTGACCGATCTCCTCACCGACGAGCTGCGGGCGAACGATGCTGAGGTGATCGCCGAGCGCCGCACGGCAAACCACGTCGCGCTGCTTGCTCACCGCACGCACGGGCCGACGTCTTCGCACCGGGCTGGATGCTCGCCGGAGGAAGACGCGCGTCGCGATGGGCTTCCCGTCTTCTTCCGGGAGGTCTGCGAGTTCGAAGGACCCCGCGGTCGGTACCGGCTCCAGTCGGTGTACAACCTGCCGGAGTTCGACGGACTGAGCTTCCGTACGGCGCTCGCCTTCGATCTGCTGCGCCTCCACCGGGTTGCCGGACCGGCTGTCCTGTACGGGTGTGGGCAGGGGCACCTGCTGGTCGGTCTCTCTCAGGTGGCCACGAGACACGCGAGTCTCGTGGTCACCGACCGCGATCTGCTCGCCCTGAAGATTGCGGGCCTGAACGCCGAGCGATCCGGGCTGAGCGGGATCACGCGACAGATCGTGCCCGGGTTGAGCGCGATCACCGGCGTCTGTGAGCCGGGTTCGGTAGACTGGCTCGTCGTCAACGATGATCCGGTCACGGGCTCGAACTGGAACGACGCGGTGGCCGACTCGGCGGACGAGCTACTCGGGCCGAAGGGGCAGCTGCTTCTGGTATCACGGAGCACCTCGGTCGGCCGTTTCGAGCGCGCCGCAGGCGACCGCTTTCGCGTCACCGCCGACCGACGGATGCACGGTTTCCGCGCCGCGGTGTTCCGGCGCAAACATTGACAACAGGTCGGTTCCTTTGGTAGTCTTATGCAAGAAAGTCTTCCCGATGAAGAGTCGGCCACCGACTCTTTTTTTATGTTCGGGAAGGGGGTGACGTGGCGGATATCACGACGGCGCTTCAGGAAGATCTCGGGCCCATCGTAGAAGGGGCCGGATATCGTCTCGTGGAGCTGCACGCCGGGGTGATCAAGGGCCGCACCCATGTTAACATCGTCGTGTATCGTCCCGAAGGAATCGGGATCGACGATTGTGCAGAGGTGCACCGCACGCTGCTGCCGAGAATCGAGCTTTTGCTGGACGACCGAGATGTCGCCCTGCAGGTCGCAAGCCCGGGTATCACCCGAACACTGAAGGACCTGAGCGAGTTCGCGGTCTTCTGCGGACGCGGCGTGCAGATCCTCCTCCACGACGGAGGTTGGGTTGGGGGCCGGATCGCTTCGGTGACGGAGAGAGCCGTGGAGGTGTCGACCGACGAAGGGGCGCGAACGATCGCTTTCGACGATATCCAGAAAGCAAAACTCGACCATACACAGGAGGTCAGTTAAGACCGATGTCAAATGAACTGGGTGCCGCAATTCGGCTGCTCGTCCAGGACAGCGGGATCAGCGAGGATCTCGTGCGCCGGACTGTCGAAGAATTTCTTCTCGCCGCCTATAAGAGGAAGTACGGAACCGCGGACAACGCGGTCATTCGCTTTTCTGACGATGGGGGTGATGTCACCCTGTATGCGCAGCGCAAGATTGTCGACGAGGTCTATGATCCGGTCAGCGAGATCGCCCTCGAGGATGCGCTCGCGTACAACGAAGACTGTGAGGTCGGAGACGAGCTTCTCATCGAGATAAGTCCGAACGAGTTCGATCGCGTGGCGGTACAGAGCGCCAAGCAGAAGGCACGCCAAACTCTGCGAGAGATCAAGAAGGACACGCTGTTCAGCGAGTTCAAGGATAAGGTCGGTGAGATGATCATCGGCTACTACCAGCGGGAGCGAAACGGGAACATCTTCGTCGATCTCGGGAAGACCGAGGGAATCCTGCCGAAGCGCTACCAGAGTCCTCGTGAAGTCTACCGGCCGAACGACCGGATCAAGGCGATGATCTACGAGGTCAGCAAGAACCCCAACGGTCTGCAGATCGTTCTGACGAGAACGCATACCGAGTTCGTGAAACGTATCTTTGAGCTCGAGGTTCCGGAAGTGTACGACCGAACCGTCGAGATCTTCAAGATAGTGCGTGAGCCCGGGTACCGAACCAAGCTTGCCGTGTACTCGAATCGGGACGACGTTGACCCGGTGGGCGCTTGCGTCGGCCTGCGCGGCGTGCGTATACAGGGGATCGTGCGTGAGCTCGAGGGCGAGAAGATCGATATTCTGAAGTATGACAATGATCCGAGGGAGTTCATCCGCAACGCCCTCTCTCCCGCGGAGGTCAGTCACGTCGTCGTTCTCGACGAGGCGAAGCGACAGGCGCTCGCCGTCGTGCCGGAAAACCAGCTCTCGCTGGCGATCGGCAAGCAGGGGCTCAACGTTCGACTGGCAAATCGCCTCGTCGACTGGAGTATCGACGTCAAGACGCAGGCTCAGTTCGGGGAGATGGACCTCACCGCTGAGACTAAACGAGCCGTGAGCGCTCTGTTCGGCGAGCTTCCCGAGGAAGAGGATGAGATCAGCCGAATTTCCGAGCTGCCCGACATACCCGTGCACATCGTCTCCATGCTCGAGAGTGCCGGATACGAGTACATCGAGGACCTTGTCAGTCTCAGCGATGAAGAGCTCGAGGCGATCGAGGCTCTGAGCGGCGACGACGTTTCCACCCTGAAGCGGATCATCGCGGAAAACGTCGAGATTATTGAGACTGAAGACGGCGAGTCGACGACGATTATTGCGTCCGTGCAGGACTCCGACGTGCAGGATTCCGACGTGCAGGATTCCGACGAGACCCCGGAGGTCGCGACCGAGGACGCCGAGGCGGCTCCCGCTGCCGAGCAGGTCGCCGAGGCGACCGCGGTCGAAGTGGACGAGACCGAAGCGGCCGAGGAACAAGAGGCGGAGGGACAAGAGGCGCAACCCGAGCCGGTCGCCGTTGCCGAAGCGCCCGCCTACGACGGCGAAGACGAGACGGAAGAAGACGAGATGGAAGAAGACGAAGAGGAGGAGGAAATCACCCTCATCTCCGAGCTTCCAGGCATCAACGATCGCGTCGTCGGTATTCTCAATGAAGCCGGCATCAATGATATCCTCGATCTGCTCGATATGCCGGAGAACCGGTTGAGAAAGCTCGAAGGGATCACGGAGGACGATGTCGCCGCGATCCAGGCGATTATCTCCGACAATGTTGAAATTATCGAAGAGGATGAGGATAATACCGAAGCCGATTAGTGCTTCGTGCGCCAAAGGAGCTGTATGGCTGAAGAGCAGGATAAGCAGAAGCCCAAGACGACTCTCATAAAGCATCGTAAGGAAGACCATGATGCCACCGACGATGCAGACCGGAAGAAGGTTCGTGTCGTCGTCCGCCGGAAGGTAAGCAAGCCGAAGACCAAGAAGCCGGAGCCGGGCGAAAAGGTGAAGGACGAAGCGACCTCAGCTACCGGTGAAGGGTACAAGCCGTCCGTCGTGCGCAGGGCCGACGAGATTCCTCCGTCCGTTCGGGAGCAGGGCCGTGCCCGCAAGGCGGAGCCGGCGGTCGAGGCGAAAGAGTCGCGTTCTGAACCCAAGCAGCCGCCCGGCACACAGGCACCGGATAAAAAGTCTCCCGAGAGGAAGGCCCCCGAGAGGAAGGCCCCCGAAACCACGACCGTGCGCGTGGAGACTCCCGAGCCAAAGAAGCCCGCAGCCGACCGGCAGGATGAGCCGGCGAGCGCGCGGAATCGGTTTACCGTAAGCGATTACAAAGAGCCGCCACCGTCGGTGCGCGAATCGGTGAGACACGGT
>SLST01000016.1 GCA_007130265.1 Spirochaetales bacterium | reverse complement strand
TGTCTACCTCGAGTTCGTCGCGGGCTTCATTGACGCGTTGGCGATCGACTCGTACGTTCTCGTCGGTCACTCGATGGGCGGACTCATCGCGTCGAGTTTTGCCTCCGCGGAGCCGGACGGTCTCGAGCGGCTCATCCTCATCGCGCCTTACGGGATCGAGGGGTCGGCCGGACCCATCGCAAAGTTTCTCTCAGAAGCCGGTGTCCTCGTCGACTACGGGCTCGAGCTTCACAACGAGACCCTCGTTGAGCTCGGCATGAACTACAACGTCTTCCACGACCCGGACCTCATCCCGCAGGACCTGGTGAACTACATCTCGCTCGCCACCTTCCACACCCCGAACGGCGTTGAGGCCCTCGCGAGCATCACGCACAACATGATCGGCGTCGAACACGATTTGAGCTTCCTCGAGAAGATCGCCGTGCCCACGCTCATCATCTGGGGAACCGAGGACCGCGTCCTCGACTTCGGTTACTCGGCGCCGTTCAACCGGCGGATCTCGAACAGCACGCTCAAGGCGGTCCCGGAGGCCGGGCACCTGCCGCATGTCGAACGCCCGGCAGTCACCGCGGGAATCATCCGGGACTTCCTGGAATAGGAGCCGTTCCGGCGGGGCGGTGCTGCCGGGGCCGACGCTCTACTGCTCGGGGTCCCACTCGACAAACCATCCGGTTTCCGGATCGGCCGTGTCGTCGAGCGAGGTGTGGTGCTCGGACTCGAGCCCCGACTCGGTCACCGCGGCGACCGCAAAGTCGTAGCTTCCCGGCTCGAGCATCTCCCCGGTCACCTCGAACGAGGTAACCGGCCCGTCGGTATCGCCAAGACGAACCCACGTGTAGGTGTCGCGCCGGAGCGCGCGCACCCGGTAGAAGGCGATCGGGTCTCCGGACTCCGATGGAGCCGGGTCCCACGCCACAGTGAAGGGCACGGTGACAGGTATGCACATCCCGGGCTTGTTCACTCGGTCGAAATCGATCTGCCTGCCCGTCTCGCCGCCGGCAACGACCGAGACGAGCTCGGCCCTGCCGGCGACCACTTCATCGCCGTCGAGCAGGCGTGCCTCGAGGCGGTACGGACCCGGGGCAGCGGAAGCTACGGCACAGGCCGCGCTCCCGTCAGACGGCTCCACGGTGCAGTCGAGCTCGACGGCATCGCCTTCGTCGGGCTGCAGGAACGCAACCGGGCCTGGCTCCGCCACGAGCGCGTGCGGCCAGCTCATCTCGAGGAGAAACGAGCCGGCGCCCGGCGCTACCGGCGAGAGCGCAATGCTCACCGCGCTCGCACCGTCCGGAGCGACGAGCGCCGCAGCCTCGCCTTCCAGAACGACGGCGCCTGCTTCATCGACACCCTCCACGCGCACGATCCACTCGCCGGCGACGAGCCCGCTCACGTCGACCGGAAGGTCCGCTTCGACGCGGCTGAAGCTCGCCCCGCCGGGGCCGGAACCGGTGACGCGATACTCCACCGGCTCCGACTCTCCTGCGTGCGTGCTCAACGCGGCGTGATCGCCGTCTTCACGGACGACGCTCAACGGCAGCCCGGCCGCCGGGTTCTCGCACGACCCGGCGCCGAACGTCATTGCGACGAGCAGCGCCCAGCCCATTCGTCGATACCTGGTCATGGAGCCGGTACCCCGATCTCAACCCAGCCGCCCGCCGTGCCGCCTTCGAGCCCGTCGGCAGTCACTGCGATGAGATCGATGCGGTAGTGGCCCGGCACGTATCCGCCAATCGTGATCGACGCCGAGCCGGTCTCCACCGCGGAGCCGTTCACGTACCACGTAAAGACGACGTTCCCCGGGCTTCCCCCGACGGAGCCTTCAAGCGGTACCGACGAACCGTACTCGGCCGTCACCTCACCCCCGGTGATAGAAACGTCAAGCGATTCGCGGAATCCCGGTACGACGTCGATGCCGATCTCAAGGCTCCCGGGCGCGTTGATACTCGCGAACGAAAGCCGCGCCGTGGTGGGGTGCCCTGCGACGACCTGGACGAGCTCGGCCGCGCCGGCTACCAACACGGTCCTCCCATCCACCTGCTCGCTGACCTTCACGACGAGCGTGTAGTACCCGCCGGCCACTTCGTGCGCGGCAGATGCCGCGGTCGCGCCATTGACCACCGGCTCGAGCTCGATCGCCGGGCCTGACGTCGGTATGAGCGAGGCTTCCACCGCCGGGGACTGCACCGAGCCTTCCGGCCAGCCGACGTCAAGCGAGAATTCTCCGGATCCGGCCAACGCATGAAGCGACAGCACGATCGTCAGGGCCTCGCGGGCGGTCACGAGCGCCCGCTGCGAGCCGGTGTACAGGTGCACGTCATCGACGCTGTAGGCGTCGACTTCGATCTGCCAGTACCCGGGCGTAAGGCCTTCGATCTCGATCTGCCCTTCGGTCGTCGTTCGTTCGAAGCGTTCACCCCCGTCCGACTCGCCGCGGATCTCGTACCGGGCCACCTCCACGTCGATCTCAGGCCCAATGCTTCGCGCGTGATGCGCGCTCCCGTCGATCGTGAGTTGCAGTGACCCCGCCGGTTCAGGCTGAAGGAGCTGCTCGCACCCAGAGAAAGCCAACACGACTACCAGTACGAACGCCAAAGCTACGGATTGCTCAAATCTCATTTGAACCTCCAAAAAAGTAATGAAGGTTCTTATGCAATCGTCGTGCCAGGCTGCGGTTTCAGTCGTCGGGTCGCGCAACTCCTTGCGTGACAGTATCTTCCGGAACCAACCGGTCCGGGGACATCGCCACTCTGACGATCACCTCAAAACGACTGGGTTACGGAAACGAACAATACCCGCAAAACTTTCCTTTCTGAAGTACAAATACGAAAGCCCTGCGCCCTTCGAAACGGACGAAGCGGCGGCCGGCCGGCTTGCCGGGCTTCACCTTACGTCGAACTCGACGTCCGCCCCCTCCGGCGCCCCGAGCTCCGCGCCCCGGCTACCGGGCGAGCAGGAGCCGACCACTGCTCGAAAGCGTCCCGGTTCGACGACCGCCGAGCCGTCGTCGAGGACGAGATCCATCGCCTGCGGCGGGAGGTCGAAGGTCACGGTCCTGCTCGCACCGGCGGGCAGAAAGACGCGCTCGACCCCGCAGAGCGAGGCGAGCGGCGTCCGGGCCGAGCCATCGAGGTCCGTGAGGTAGCACTGCACGACCTCCGCGGTGGCCACATCGCCGGTATTGGTCACGGTCGCCGCGATCCGGACCGGCTCTCCGGCCGCGACCGAGGCGGGCGTTGCGCTCGCGCCGCTGTAGGTGAGCTTCGTGTAAGTGAGTCCAAAGCCGAAGGGGTAGAGCGGCTCTTCGCGCATGAACCGGTAGGTCCGCCCGTCCATCGCGTACTCCTCGAAGGGCGGCAGCTGCTCCACCGACTTTGGGAAGGTGACCGGCAGCTTCCCGGACGGCGAGACGTCGCCGTAGAGCACCCGCGCGAGCGCAGCGCCGCCTTGCTCGCCGGGGTACCACATCATGAGTATCGCGTCGGCCAGCTCATGGACCTCCGGAATCGCTATGGGGCTGCCGCCTGCGAGCACGACGACGAGCGGCATCCCGGTCGCCTTGAGCTTGCGAAGCCATTCGACCTGGTGATCCGGCAGGCCAATGGAGACGCGGTCACCCCGCTCGGTCGAGAGGATCGCCTCGCCCTCCTCGCCCTCGAGCATGGGCACGAGCCCGAGCACCGCGACGATCGCGTCGAAGCTGTCCCATTTGCCGGGGATCGACCAGTCCACGGGGTTGGCGTTCGGCTTGTCCGCGCTGATGCCCATCCGGTACTCGACCTTGTAGTGCTCCGGGGAGGCTGCGGTGAGACCTTCGAGCACCGTGACGAGCGAGTCGCTCATCCCGAAGTAGTTGCCCAGGAGCACGTCGACGCTCGCGGCATTGGGCCCGGTGAGGTAGATTCGGCGCGGCTCGTCGGTCCGGAGGATGGGCAGGACGCCTTCGTTCTTCAGCAGCACGATCGACTTCTCGGCCGCCTCGCGGGCGAGTGTCGTGTGCTCGGGCGCGCGGATTCGGTCGGTCCCTATGTGGGCGAAGGGGTCGCGCTCCGGCGGGTCGAACTGCCCAAGCCGGAACCGGGTGCGAAGCAGCCG
>SLST01000343.1 GCA_007130265.1 Spirochaetales bacterium | reverse complement strand
ACGAGCGCCGGCGTGATCAGCGACATACCGCTCGATATCAGAGGTTGGCATCGTCGCCAGTTCCTCCTCGATACGGTCGAGCTCGTCGAGCCGAGCCCGAAGGTTTCCCATCTCGTCCTCGACGGTTGCCGTGCGCCGGCGGATGCGGCGCGCCTGTGAAAAGTAGCTTTCAGCATTCTCACCGGGGGACTTGGTCGGGTCGATTTCGATGCGAATCTTGGCATTGTCCGCGGTATAGTCCTCAACGTCGACCCAGCGGGCCCCCTGCTCGACGCGGTAGATGTTCGCGGTCAGCAGTTCACCGACCGTCTGTGCTCGCTCGGCGTCTTCGCCTCCGCTGCGCCGCTCCTGGAGATCCGCAAGACGTCTGCGCAGCGAGGCGAACTGGCTCTGCAGCGAGCGTGTCGCCGCCTCGATCGCCGTCTTGCGTCGGCTCTCTTCCTCGATCTCCTCGTAGTGTCTGCGCGCCGAATCGCCGACGTTCGTGTCCCATCGTGACTTGAACTTCGCAAGACGAGGATCCCGCACCGGAGGATCATCGCGATCGTCGATCATGAAGGTCTTTCCGCTGATCTCGTTGCGGCCGGGTCTGCGGAAAAACGCGTCCAGGATCGTTCCCGTGGCATCCGTCACGATGCAGTTGGCCGCGCCGCCCCAGAGGCGGATCCAGAGGATCGTCGGCTCGCCGCCCCGAAACAGATCGATTCTGATGACGCGATCCGCGTTGATCTGGCGGGCGTCGGTGATCCGGGCGCCCTTGACCCGGGCGTTGAGAAGCTGGGCGAACCGTTGCCGGATGCGAGGACGCGCCGGCCTGTTCGGGGTCGCGTGGATTCTCGTGAGCCCGGTCTCGAGGCAGACTCTGATGGTCAGCCGACGTCCCGGGCGGAACACCTCCAGGAACAAGTTCCGAAAGTCGGGCTGAACCACCTGCTGGATATGACTCCCTGTCAGGTCGAGCTCGTCGAGCACCGAATCGATTTCTCGCCAGTTAAGCGACACGGGCGGCCGCCTCGTTGCAGCGCTTCTCAGATGCGGGATCGTGTTTCATAGACCGGTCCTGCGGCGGCTTCTTCTCCCAACCGGGCGCGCACCGCACCTACAAGATAGAAACTCCCGGTGACGACGATAAGTCCGGTCGGGGTGCCCGACACGTACGCGCGCGCGGCGGCTACGGCGGCTTCCGTTTGCTCGTGGATCGACGCAATCGCGCCAAGCGCCGTGACGGTTCGATGAAGAAGCGCAAGATCGCTCGGTTTGAAGGTGCCAGGGCGCGTGATCACCACCCGCGGGAAGTGCTTCGCGAGGTGAGCGAGCATCGATACGTGGTCTTTCCCCCCGACCGAGCCGAAGATCGCCACACGCGCGTCTTTCTCTGGGCATAGCTCCGCTGCCGTTTCGCAGAGCGACCGTACCGAGCGATCGGTGTGCGCTCCGTCGAGCAGGATTGCCGGCGGGCCCGCGAAGAGCTCTGAGCGGCCGGGGATCCACGCATCGGCGAGCCCGGCTGAGATTGTTCCTGCGTCGAGCTGTGGACGCACCGTGGCCGTCACGAGCGCCGCAAGAGCGGCGTTCTCGGCCTGGACGGAACCAAGGAGGCGCAGTCGGGCCGAAAGCCCGAGCGCGCCCTTCAGGCGCAGGCTGACCCGCGTTCCGGAGACACTCGTCTCAGCGGAGAAGCTCTCCAGCTCCTCGTCCAGAGTGTAGGCGGGCGCGCGCCGCAGCTCAGCGACGCGGAGGATCGTCGTGAGCGCCTCGGTCTGCTGTCTGCCGACGAAGACTGGAACGTCCCGCTTGATGATGCCGGCCTTTTCCGCGGCGACGCTTCGAAGCGTGCGGCCGAGCCGATCGGTGTGCTCGAGCTCGACAGGTGTAACGACCGCCGCAGTGGGCAGGATGACGTTGGTCGCGTCGGTCCTCCCCCCGATTCCAACCTCCACTACCGCGATCTCACACCGTGTTTCGCGAAACGATAGGAGACCGAAGAGGGTGACGAGCTCGAAGTAGGTTGGAAGCTGCGCCGCGATCGTCGTGCGCGATATCCGGTCTACGTAGCGCTCGATCCGGTTGAAGATGCGGACTGCGAGCTCGTCGGTCAGCGATCCGTCGAGCACTCGCACTCGTTCCCGGGGGGTCTCGACGTGCGGGGAGGAGTAGAGTCCGCACCTGCTGCCGGCCGCGGCGAGTATCGAGGCGATGAACGCGGCAGTGGAACCCTTGCCCTTTGAGCCGGCGACGTGGATCGTCTCGTACGCGCGCTGTGGATTACCGAAGTCGGCGAGCAGCGCGCGCATGCGGCGAAGCCGGTGACGGTTCGCCTGGTAGTCGCCGCGGTCGATCTGGAGAAGGGTCTCGCACCACGCATAGCCGGCTTCGACCGTCTCGATTGCACCCATCACCGTTCGCGGAGCGCCCTCGCGTGCCAGTGGAAGCCCTCGTACTCGGCGAGCGCCTGGACGTGGGACGCGATCTGTCCGTAGGCGTCCGAGGAGACCTGCACGACGCTCGTTCGCTTCACGAAATCATGGACCGATACCCCTGACCAGGTGCGTGCCGCGCCGCCGGTAGGAAGCACGGCGTTCGCACCGGCCGCGTAATTCGCGAGGCTGAATGCCGAGTGCTCCCCGAGCAGGATCTCCGCGGCCGACGTGATGAGGCTCATGGTCGACCAGGGCTCGGCGGTGCGGATCTGCAGATGCTCGGGGGCGATCTCGTTCACGATGTGTGCCGCTTCGGTCATCGACCCGGCAAGCACGATACCGCCGTATCCGCTGAATACATCGCGCAGATAGGTGCGTCGCGGTTCAGGAGTATCGTCGATCAGGTGGGGCAGGAGATCGGCGACCTCGCCGGCGAGCGAGCTGCTCGTGGTCACGAGGATCGCCTGCGAATCCGACCCGTGCTCCGCCTCTATCAGCAGGTCCACCGACACCCCCTGTGCGCGGGCCGTCGCATCGGCGAGCACGACCGACTCCGAGGGTCCGGCCGGCAGCCCAACGTCGACCCGATCGCGAAGCAATCGTTTGGCCGCGGCGACGTAAGCGCTTCCCGGGCCGACGATCTTGTCTACCCTGGGGACCGACTCGGTGCCGTACGCGAACGCCGCGATTGCCTGAGCGCCTCCCATCCGGTAGACCGCGTGCACGCCGCACTTTCGCGCCGCGTAGAGGCAGGCGTCGTCCACGGCGCCCTGCGCCGACGGCGGCGTTGCGACGGTGATCCGAGGAACCCCTGCGAGGCGAGCCGGCACCGCGAGCATGTAGAGCATGCTCGGAAATCGTCCGCGTCCCTGGGGTACGTAGAGCCCCACGGAGTCGATCGGCCGGGTTCGCTCGCCTGCGAGCAGACCGGGACGCACCTCGGTCAGCTCGATAGCACGAGACCTCTGGTGCTCGTGCGCCGCGGTGACGTTGGCGATCGCGTAGTCGAGCGCTTCGCGAACGGTCGGGTCGAGTCGGCGTTCGGCGTGATCGAACTCTTCGGCGGGGACCTCGAAGGGCAGTTCGAGCGGGAGATGGTCGAGCCGATGGGTGTACTCGCGAAGCGCTTCGTCCCGACGGGTCGCGACGGCTGCGACGATCGGTTGCACGTCGGCGACGATGCCGTCTATGTCGAGCTCCGCTCGCGAGAGGATTCGAGCGCGCTCACTCTCCTCGAGGTCCGACCATACACGTACCGGGATCTTCATTGGCCCACTCTACCCGGTACACGATTCGTGCGTCAAAGCCGTTGCTGAAGCCGGCTCCATGGGGTAGCTTTTTCATCAGCATTTTCCGGAGGACACGATGGTAATCAAACCGATGATACGCAGCAACATCTGTATGAACGCGCACCCGGTCGGGCTCGCGCGCGAGGTGCAGAAGCAGATCGACTATGTTAAGGAGCGAGACAGGATCTCCGGGCCCACGCGCGTCCTCGTAATCGGAGGGTCGGCCGGCTACGGTCTCGCTTCGCGCATCGTTTCCGCGTGGGGTTGCGGCGCCGCGACCGTCAACGTGGCGTACGAGAAGCCGGCGAGCGGCACGAGGACCGCGACGGTGGGTTGGTACAACACCGAGTATCTCGAAGACCAGGCGCGGGCAGAGGGGCTCGAGGTTT
>SLST01000486.1 GCA_007130265.1 Spirochaetales bacterium | reverse complement strand
TTTATCACTGTCTTCTTCGTCTTCAAAAATCGTCTGGCGGTTGATACCTCTTAGCAAAACATGGTATATCCCACTCTCACTTTTCTTTCTGGCTTGTCTCGGCATTTTATCACCTCGGATAAAAAATACCAAGGTTATCTGAAGTTGTCAAACCCCCGTCCCCTTGACATTCTTAAACATGTAGAGTAATAATAAGCATCCCTCCAGGATTAAATGCCAAGTAACATAAGGCGGCAGTTCTTCTGTGTCCCTTTTGCAATTCCCGACAATCTTTTCAACGTAGGAATAATTAAATTCCTCTAATAACCCCGAAGCTTATTCCAGTTAATCTTTCCAATTTGCCTGATCGATAAACCATGTTCTTTCATCATCCTGATTGCGCTATTTCTTTCCTCAGCTTCAAAAGACTGAATATCTGTCTGTTGGAGATACATCTTTCAACCTGGAATAACTCCACTTTTTATAACAATCCTGAAATAAATGGCCAATTCTGTTATATTTCCAGTTATAACAATAAACATAGTTTGCGTCGATTCTATGGAATGCCTTGCTTAAAGATTCGTTTTCTTCTTTCATCAATTGATGGATATGATTGCTCATTTAGCAATAAGCAAACACTTTGTAACCGCTTATCTTTTAGTGCTTTCTTATCTTCTCCAGAAAAACTAGGTAATCTTCTTCAACAATCCTCTGCTTATTAATACCACAAGCAATCACATGATAAACACCTGAACTGCTTTTCTTCCTCGCGTCCCTTGGCATATAACCACACTACTACAATCTAACAGAATATAGTTACTGATATAACACAAAAGAACCGTCCCTCTGTGTCCCCAATTAGCATATGTTCACCCTATAAAAACATACCAAAATGGATTTGCTTAATGCAACACAAAGACCGCCCTCCTGTGTTTTTACTTAGTCATCCTTTTTTTCACCTTCTCTTGGGTGCTCACCTCCACCACACCATTCACCCGTAGCAAGCCATATTTCGTAGAAATATAGCCATTCGATAGTCCAAGGGATAATAGTTTTAGATAAATATTTGTATGAGCTAAACTCTTGATGGCGATACAAGCATAAACGAACCATTTTCTTTTCTATATTAATCTCAAATATGTGTGGAAAATCAGGATTATCTAACTTTTGCAGTTCATCACCGATAACCCAAACCTTAGGTGACCACCCAGGTTCCCAAGTTAATGAGACAGTATATTCCTGTGAGATAGGCGTAGGCCGAATTTTGCCTCTCCAAAATAGTTTCTTCCTTTTTTCGATATCGCATTCTCCCTTAGGATAAGCAGCGCGCAGCGCAACCGCTTGCTGAATTAAAGGTATTTTTTTGGTTTTTAAATAACGTTTCTTACTTCCCAAAATATGTATGGTCTCCTATTTTTTTATCACCATCCTTTACAGATGTAGTTAATCCGCCTGTCAAACCAGACACAAATAATTTACCCTTTTCTCGATCCACCTTTGTTTGGTGCCCCAAATCCGAAAATGATTTTTGTACAATGTTACTACCAAAACTATGCATCAACGATTCGGATATGTTGTGAAGGCCGTATACTTTTAATGGTTCTATTAGTATATCTTGCCTAGCTTGATCTAACCAACGTACAAATTCTGTTTTTTTGCTCGGTTCAGCATTCCACTTTTCAGCAAAGTTTTCTTCGGGCATCGCCGGATTTTCAATCCAGAATTCTCCACCTTTAACCTTAATATAATTTTGCATGTTTTTAAGAATGTTGTTGAGAGCCTCAAAAACATTATTCTCATTATTATAAGCATGCGCCGCTAGTGTAGTAATGATGATAGAAATCGGAGCATTACCTTTTTGGATCTTCGACACATCTTGATACATAATATCTTTGTGTCTTTTAAGCAACTGTATGGCTCGCTGTAAAGGCGTTTTCACTAAATATAGCGGAACCTTTGTAATATCCACTTGTTTTCGAGCTGAAAACTCCTTTCTAGCCTCTAAAAGCATGATCTGCATTCTCTGCTCAAACCATTCATGATATTTGTAAGGATTGCTATACTTTGGAATATAAATCCGAGGGGCAACTCTATGGGTAAGTCTTATATTTGTACGATATGGTTCTATGTAAACGGTTTCTTTTGGCACACATGGAAGTATATCCATATGAAACTGATCATAATGCAGAGTCCAGCAACGTACTCCTTCTTCCTTGTCCATCATGACTGAGTACTTCCCATGTTCCTTGAGCCGATCACCAACAGTGTTTTTAATCTCATCCTCTGATGCGCTATGCTTATCTTTCATTAAACAAACAAGGTCGATGTCGTATTCATCCTTATCTGTAGAAGGTTTTATAACAGTCCCTAAATAGAATGACCCTTGAGGATATATTTTCAAATCGGAATCCTCTGCACAATCTCCCAACCATTTGCCCACGGCATTATAACTATCAATTGCTTTATCCCGCATCGTATCGGAAATATCTAAGTTATCTGCAATTTTTCGTAAACATTTATTATACTCTTCCTCTCTATTAATCATGAACATCCTCCATTTATCAAAATGACAAAGTGGGAACCCAAACTTTCGTTAAATAATTGCGATTATATACTGTTACTATAGGATCACCGTTCATAAGTTGCCGCCCAGTTTCAATTGCAACTGATGATGGAGCTATTGGTAGTAAAGCAACTTTTACGTTTGGCACAGATTCCAGCCGGATTTTATTAAGCACTTCTCTGAACATATCCGTGACCTTAAGCAAATCATCTCTACTTTTAATAACTGTAGGCGCACATTCATTGGCAATAATTCGATAAATGTTATGGCCCGCAAAAACTGTAGCTAACTCCACATCCGATAGGCGAGCTGATATTTCAAATGTTATTACAACCCTCTCGTTTGAACTATCATGTAATGACTCATCTAGATATAAATCTATAGTCTTTTTATCCTCCTGCCAACGCCATGAAACAATATCCCCTTGTGCCTGTTTAACAGCCACATCATAATTCCGATTTAGAATTGTACCTAGTTTAAATAAAAGCGGTTGGGGGGCAATGGCAAATAAAGAAATATGTTTATCCCTTATTGAAGAATCATATTGAGCAATTTGTCTTTCTAGGTCTTTAGCCATCGTATGCCAAAATTCTGGCTCATTATCATACAGCTTCAAGTCAGGGGATAGATTAATTGGTTTAATTCGTGCAGGATAATATTCTGGGGTAATACTCTTCATAGCGTCATAGTCCTTAATGCAAATACCTCTTTTTCCTATATTGCAATTGTATATAACCACTTCACTTTGCAGGTCAGGCTTAATACTAACCAATAAACTTACCCGTTCTTCATGCTCTTTTTTCATAGATAGAAGTTCTTCTGCCGAATAATCTGTATCTGTCGAGTCTATCAATTTGTGACAGCTATCACATACCAACATTAAATTATCGATGTCATTGATTCTTTCTCGTGGAATAAGCCTAGAAAAACGTTTACCACCCTCACTAAATGAATAAACATGTGCATTCTCAGCGAGATTAACATTTTCTTTTGTAACGTGGTGTGTATAAAGGCGGTTCGTACATCCATAAAATTCGCAAACCCCCGCCGAAACGCCCCAAATCATTCTAGCCGTATTGGCATTTATATAACGTGAAATTTTTTTTACTTCCTTAGCAGTTAAACTCATAGTAAACTCCTTAGTTGTCTTAATAGAAGAAACGGCTTTATTAGATCCCTTTTGACATATGATAGGAATGCCCCTAAGGATTTGCCATAAGTAGCATACTTTCTGTATCCGCTGACTCAAAAATAACCAATATAAAATACCTTCACTGTTACAAATTGTTTAAAACAAAGCAAGCTGCTGGTTGCTTGCTTTGTTCATTTACTTTTATTTAACTTTTGGTTGATTTGTTTACTATGATTGGCCAGGCTTTATAACCATACTGCCATGCGTCATATATTTTTCCAGTTATCTTACATTTTCTATAACGTCTGTATATTACACTGCCTTTTTCTTTTATTTCCTGTTTTATAATAATACCATCCTTTCTCCTGCAAAATTTAATTTGCCAAGGGTTCATAATTCATGGTATTATCATTTTGAGCGAAACAATA
>SLST01000571.1 GCA_007130265.1 Spirochaetales bacterium | reverse complement strand
CGCGTCGCCGATCTCCTCCCGCGACAGGCCGGCTGCCTCGTACATCGCGAAGATGTTCTCAGGCGGCGTCTCCGGCGGGACCGTGTGCGAAGCGGCGAGGATGAACCCGCCGCCGTCGAGGGTCATGCCGTCGATGAGGGCTTCGGTCTCGCGGCGCACCTGCGCCGCGGTGGCGTTGGGCAGGAGCCCCTGGGTATCCACGCCGCCCATGAAAGCGAGCTCGCGACCGTACTCGCGCTTGAGCTCGTATGGGTCCATGCCGGGGCAGTTGGACTGGACGGGGTTGAGGACGCCGAGCCCCATCTCGACGAGGTCGTCAATGATCGGGCGAAGCGACCCGCAGCAGTGGTAGGCGATGGGGAGGTCGTGTTTTCTGCCGACGTCGAATACGAGCTGAAGCTCCGGCCGCACGAGCTTCCGCCAGAGGGCCGGGCTCATCATCATCCCCTGCTGGCCGGCGACATCGTCGCCGGTCCACAGCCAGTCGAGGAGGAAGCGGTCGCAGGCGGCGTCCGCGAGGTGCGCGGCGAACCGCGCGGCGCGTCCGAGCATCTCCCGGGCGAGCGGCTCGTCGCAGGCGAGGTCCATCATCGCCGCCTCCATCCCGCGCAGCCGCCAGTACATCTCGAAGACGCACGGCGAGACGTCGCAGCCGGTGAAATACGCGTCGGCATGCCGCAGGATCGGCTCCATGTTCCCAAGGAGCTCATCCGTGTGGTCCCGGGGAAACTCGTAGGCCAGCATATCGTTACGATCAGCGTGCTCGAGCGGAGCGCGGTCAATCTGGTTGAAGCCCCCTTCGTTCACCCAGCGGATACCCCAGTAGTCGACGTGGGCCTCACCCTCGCGGTCGTGCGTGATCCCTTCCATCGCGTAGTTGTTGTTGACCCAGGTCTGGACGATGTCGTTGCCCATCGCCTCGCCCACGTACTCCTGCGGTATCTCGAGCAGGGTCGCAAGCCCGCGCGACGTCTGCGGGTGAAACCACATGAAGATAGGGACCCGGTCGACCGGCCGGCGGTCGAGTGCGGCGCGCACTCGCTCTTTCGACGTCACAGAACCTCCGGGCGCAGCATAGCCGGAAACCGACAGGATGGTCACCGGGAGGGTTATTGCTACATTGTGCGACATGTGCTACGCTACTCACCATGGGCAAGGTCATCACCCAACGGGAGCTCCGCAATGACTCCGCGGCGGTGCTGCGAGAGGTCCAGGCGGGCCGTACGATCGTCGTATCCCGCAACGGAGTTCCGGTCGCCGAGCTCCGACCCGTTCCTCCGCGGCGGTTCGTCCCGCGAGCGGTCATCGCCGATACGATCGCTCGGTCTCCGCGAATCGATCTCGCTCGACTCCGGGCGGACCTCGATTCGGTAGCGGATCAGAATCCCGATGGCTGATCCCACGAGAGGGCTCCTCGATACCTCGGTCATCGTCGACCACGAAGCGCTCGATCCCGCGCTGCTCCCCGACGAGTCAGCGATCGCGGCGGTAACTCTTGCCGAGCTCGCCGCGGGCCCCCACGCGACCGATGACGAGCGGGAACGTGCCCGGCGACAGGATCGCCTGCAATGGGCCGCAGCGACATGGGACCCGCTCCCGTTCGACACCGACGCCGCTCGAGCCTACGCGCTCGTATACTCGGTCACGAGAACGGCGGGCCGTTCGAGTCGATCCGGAGTCGCCGATCTCTTCATCGCTGCAACGGCATCCGCCAACGATCTGCCGCTCTATACGCGAAACCCGGCGAACTTCGCGGGACTCGAGGAGATCGTGCGGGTTGTTCCGATCTGAGATCGGGCACGCCGGATGCGCCTCTGTTCGCGCTCCTTCGCGCTCGTCCGCGGTTCCCCTCTCGAGTCGACGCCGCATCCCTCGCGCGCTACCTTCTTCCTGTCGGGACCTTCGCAACCGCGGCGCGCGGCGAGAGGGTGCGGCTGAAGGAGCGCAGATATGGGCCGAGACATCATACTGGAGCAGTTCGAGCTGGAAGCGGATAGGGTGCTTCGCAACGCGCCTCCGGCGCAGCTCTACGAACACGCAATCGCATATGAGCCGGGCACCGCGATCGCCGACTCCGGCGCGCTCATCGTGCGGTCCGGGAAGCGAACCGGCAGGAGCCCGAAGGACAAGCGGATCGTCGAGCATCCCGACAGCCGCGACGAGATCTGGTGGGGCGAGGTGAACATCCCGCTCGACGAGCACACCTTCCTCATCAACCGCGAGCGCGCGATCGACTATCTCAATATCTGCGAACGGGTCTACGTCGTGGACGGCTACGCCGGTTGGGATCCGGCGCGCCGCCTGAAGATACGGGTGGTCACCCCTCGCGCCTACCATGCGCTGTTCATGCACAACCTGCTCGTGCGGCCCGGGCTCGACGAGCTCGATGGTTTCGGTACGCCGGACTACACGATCTACAATGCCGGCCGGTTTCCGGCGAACAAGTACACGCACAACATGACCTCGAGCACGAGCATCGACATCAGCCTCGAGCGGGGTGAGGTCGTGATCCTGGGGACCGAATACGCGGGAGAGATGAAGAAGTGCGTCTTCACGATCATGAACCACCTCATGCCCGCGGCCGGCGTGATGAGCATGCACTGCTCGGCCAACCAGGGCCCCGCCGGCGACGTCACCCTCTTCTTCGGCCTCTCAGGTACCGGAAAGACCACGCTTTCCGCGGACCCGCCGCGCGTCCTCATCGGCGACGACGAGCACTGCTGGTCGGACGAGGGCGTATTCAACATCGAGGGGGGCTGCTACGCGAAGTGCATCAACCTCACGCAGGCTTCCGAGCCGCAGATCTACTCGGCAATCCGGTTCGGCACGGTGCTCGAGAACGTCGCCTACGATCCGGTAACGCGCCGGGTTGACTACGCCGACGACAGCGTGACCGAGAACACCCGCGCCTGTTACCCGATCGAGCACGTCGCCGCATCCAAGCTTCCGGCCGTGGGTGGTCATCCGCGGAACATCGTCTTTCTCACCGCTGACGCCTTTGGGGTCCTGCCGCCGGTTTCCCGTCTCTCACCCGAGCAGGCAATGTACCACTTCATCAGCGGGTATACCGCGAAGCTTGCCGGTACCGAACAGGGCGTCGTCGAGCCTGCGGCGACCTTCTCTCCCTGCTTCGGCGGGGCGTTCCTCGCTCGCCACCCCTTCGTCTACGCGCGCCTTCTCGCCGAGCGGATGAAGCAGCACGGCGCGCGCGCATGGCTCGTCAACACCGGCTGGACCGGCGGCCCGTACGGGACCGGGCAACGGATCGGTCTCGCTCATACCCGCGCGATCCTCGACCGTATCCACTCCGGAGATCTCGACCGTGTCCCGGCACGAGCGAACCCGCGCTTCCGCCTCGACGCAGTGACCTCGTGCCCCGGAGTCCCCGGCGCCCTCATGGACCCGCGATCGACCTGGGCGGATCCGGACGCCTTCGACCGGAAGGCCAACGAGCTCGCCGACCTCTTCGCGGCCAATTTCGACCGGTTCGTAGAGGACGTGCCGGAAGGCCCTGACCGCGACCTCGTCAAGCTCTGCGCCGGGTAGCTGCGGCAGCTTCCGGGCGGAGCTTCCGGGCGGAGCTTCCGGGCGGAGCTTCCGGGCCGACGCTATACCGAAGGGTTCGCCGCGAAGTCGCCGCCGCGGCACCGTTTGAGATAGTTCAGGCCGTGTACCTGGCCGGTCATCTCGAGCTCGTCGCGGTAGACCGGGTCGTGCCAGCCTTCGATGTCGATCGAGCCGGTGAAACCGACGCGCCGCAGCTCGGATATGACGTCGGTCCAGTTCGAGTCTCCGAATCCCGGGGTCCGGTGATAGGCGAAGGGCGGCACGAGCTGAACCTTGCCCGGGAGTGCCACGTCGGCATGCATGGATGAATGCACCCCGTAGGTGCGAACGACATCCCACCGGACCGTCGCGTCCTTGCCGTGGACGTGGAAGATCTTGTTCCCCCAGGTTTCAATCTGCGGCATGGGGTCGATGAGGCTCACCATCTGGTGACAGGGCTCCCACTCGAGCCCGATGTTCGCAGCAGGTACGGCGTCGAACATGAGCTGCCAGGCGGTGGGGTTGTGCGCGATGTTCCAGTCGCCGGTCTCCCAGGTGCCGCCCATGTCGCAGTTCTCGAAGGCGAT
>SLST01000048.1 GCA_007130265.1 Spirochaetales bacterium | reverse complement strand
CTCCGGGCGCGGGTCGCGGTATCCAACGAACGACAACAGCACGGGCATCTCGGTGTTCATGGTGCCTTCCTGGTGATCGGTCATCACTGATATGGGTTGCTGCAAACGGCGTGCCAGCACGACGGACGGCCTCCCGCGCCGGCTCACGCCTCGAAGCGGTGCGCTGCGGAACCCGGGTTTCGCGGGAGAGGAACCGCAGTGCCGTCGGAAGCGCAGCGCAGGGCTGCCTCGTCTTTAGTGTAGCATGGTTCGGGGCCAGGTCAAGACGAACAGCGGCCGGCCCAGCGGCCGGGGGTGCACCGGGCCTGCGCGCTGCTTGCCAGATTCTCGTGATCCGTGATTCAGTGTCGGGATGCCTTCCGCGCTGAACGTCCGACGCATTGTGATGACGCTCATGGTGCCCACGCTGACCACGGTCATCATGATGGCCATGTTCGCCGTCGCCGTACCGTTCATCCGCATTGATCTCGCGCTTGCGCCGGACGTCGCATCGTGGCTTCTGATCGCCTATTCGCTGCCTCATATGATGCTCATGCCGCTCTACGGGAAACTCGCCGACGGGATTGGCAAACGAAGGCTGCTCATCACGGGAGCCGTGCTCTTTGTTGTTGGGACAGGGGTGCTCGTCTTTGCCCGCTCGTTTCCGCTGCTTCTGCTCGGACGCGCCATCCAGGGCGCCGGTGCGGCGAGTGTGAACCCCATCGCGATCGCCGTCATCATCGAGTTCGTGCGACCCGAACAGCGCGGCAAGGGACTCGGGACCTGGAACGCCAGCGGTCCCATCGCGGGCCTCGTGGGACCGCTCGTTGCCGGCGGTCTCGTTGACGCCTTTGGTTGGCGTGCGATCTTCATGCCCGCGTTGGCGATCGGCGTCGTGTCGATCGTCTTGATCTGGGCGCTGCTGCCCGAGAGCCGCAATACTGGATCGTTTCGTCGTGCGGTTCGTTCGCTCGACTGGATGGGGGTGGTGCTCCTCAACGGCGCAATCGCGATGCTCGTTTTCTTCACGTCGAGCCGACCGATCACCGGGGCCGCTCCGCTCAGCGATCTGCGGTTGCTCGCCGGTTCGCTGGGTCTGGCAGTCGTATTCGTGTGGTGGAGCCTGCGGCGGGAGCAACCGTTTATCGATCTGGCCATCTTCCGGCGAAGAAACTTCTCCATCGCCTCCGCCACAGTCAGTCTGAGAATGGTGATGCGAGGCGGCACCGGGTTTCTGATGCCACTGTTCGTGACTGATCTCTACGGTTTCAGCGCGTCGGCCACAGGGTCGCTCCTCATGCTCGATGCGGGCGCTTTGCTCGTGACCATGTGGTTGGGCGGACTCATGATCGACCGCAGGCGGAGCCGCGGGCAGGTTGTCGCCGGCATGATCGTGGAGGCGGTCGCCATGACCGGCTTCCTGCTGTTGCCGGCAGACGCCCCGGTCGTCTGGGTCTTCGTGGTTCTCGGGGTGAACTCACTGGGTGCCGGCTACATGCTCGCGGCGCTGCACGTGTACGCGATGAGCGGCGTCCCCGAAGAGGAGTCAGCGACAGCCGCCGGGCTGTACAGCATGATCAGGTTCGGCGGGGCGATGCTGGGCCCTGCGATCGGCGGAATCGTCCTCGCCGCCGGTGTCGACCGGTATGGTATAACGACAGCCGCCTACCGCCCGGCGTTCGCGTTTCTGCTTGCGGTCAGTCTGCTCGGGGCCGGGTCGGCCCTGCTGCTCTCGAGGCGCCTGCCATGAACCCGGGCGGCTCGCTTGCAGGGCTACGGCGCATCTACGGTCCGAGGACGATGTCGCCGATCGTAGTAGCGAGCCCCCGTGGGTTGTGATCGTTCTCGTTCGTCAGGATGGCCACGACCAGCCCGTCGTCCCGGTAGACGCGAATATGCGATCTGGCTCCCATCTGGGCGCCGCCGTGCTCGGCGATGTCGCGCCCGCCTGCTCGGTCCTGTCCGAGCGCCCACGCGATGCCGTTCATACAGGTGCCCGTGCCGGCGGCACACGAGTCGTCCACCGGTGTCCACATTCGATCGTCGCGAGTCTCGGCGTCGACGATCTGTCCGTCGAGAACTCGCCAACCGAACCAGGCGAGATCGACGGCGCTGCCTTCGATCCCCCCGCCGAGCACCTTCCACGTGTTGTCGCACGCCTCGCCCTCGTCGCAACCGGTCAGGTTCGCGAGCGTACCATCGTCGTCGTAGTGCACGGCTCGGTCATAGTCGGGAACCTGCGAACCGCCGGCGAACTGTACGCGCATCGAGCGGAGACCAAACGGATCGAATAACTCCTCGTCGAGAAGCTCGACGATCGTCTTGCCGGTTGCGTCCTCGAGAGCCGCCGCGAAGAAGGTGAAGGCAGGCGTCGAGTAGCTCCACCTGTTGCCGATCGTACAGCCGCCGGTGAACTGGGTCGACGACGTGACCAGTCCGGTGTTCCAGATCGTGGCCACCGCGTCCTTCGCGCTTGCGAAGTTGGTTCGCTGATTGCTGATGCCGGGCGTCGTGACGGCTGGATAGTGGGCGACGCATCCGAGATGCGCCGCGAGCTGCTCGAGCGTGTGCGTGTGGAATGAGGGCATGCCGTCGTCGCTGAGGTAGTCGGAAGTCGGATCGCTCAGGTCGAGAGAGTAGCTCGTTCCGTCACGCAGCGTCGTCCCGGCTTCAAGAAGGGTGGCGAGCGTCCCCCCGATCACCTTCGATACCGATGCGAAGCCGTACACGGTCTCGCCGTGCGCCACCTTGCCTGCCGCGTCGTCGGCGTTGCCGAATCCGCGCCGATAGATCATCTCGCCGTCGAGGACTACGGCGACCGAGATCCCCGTCTCGACGCCTCCGTTGTCCGTCTGGTAACTCGCGAGATACGACTCTATCTCACTATCCAGGCTACTCTTGCGCGAGTATCGGAAGCGACTGGCGTTCTCGAGCCAGATTCCGCCGTAGCGGTCGGGACTGGCCACATCGCTCTCGAAGTCGGCCAGCCTGTACCCCATGTCCCGATACGTGCGCCAGAGATTTGCGAATCCGAGCTCGTCGCGATTGGTGCGAACCTGGTACGCGGGGACGCTCGACGGTCGCTCCCAGATCGCCGCGTAGCGCGTTCCGGAGGACGTCTCGTAGCGTTCGTAGTCGGTCATCAGGTAGCCGGCCGCGGCCTGCTTGTCGGCCTCATCCTCGTACGTGTCGCGGTCCATGTTGCGCAGTTGGCCCCAGGCGAGACCGTCCACGTTCTCCCACCAGATCGCGGCAAAACGGAGACCCCACGGTGTGTCGTACGCTTCTATGTCGATCGTTCGATACCCATCGGCCTTCCACGTGTCGAAGTAGTCGCCGTACTCGCTGCTCGTGGTGTTGCGGATCGACTTCCATTCCAGACCCTCGACGTTTTCGATCCAGATTCCAGCGAAACGCAACTGAGCGCGAGTCCTGCGGCGGTTGTGCTCTTTACTTCGACATCGACGATCATCATGCCCTGGCTGGAGAGGGACCCGACACGATTCTCGAACACTGAACGACTCATCTGCCGGTTGGAGGCCCACCGGAGATTTCGGGAGTCGACGTGGCGAGTGGTCCACCCGCTCGGCGTCGGTTGAGCCGGGCCAAGGCCCGCCAATATGGCATCACATCCTGTCAGTACCCCGGCGAGAAGAATCGCAGCCACAGATACTGCAGCCCGACGCAATCGACGATGCGAAGGCAGACACCACATATAGCTACCTCCCCCTACCTTCGCAGTGTATCCGAGCAATATCATTATGGTAACTTATTTGCTCATAAATACGGCTTCGCGAACCGATGCCGAGTGTCTCGTTTGTCACAGGCGTAAGCTGGATGCGCTACCGGGTCTATACGCGCGAGCGCTCCCCGGTGCATGCTGTGGCGGTCATGCTCGTCTTCACCCTGAGAAAGATCGTCTCCCGGTTGCTCTTCCCCACCTCCGCGGTGGTGATCTGCCTGATCGCAGGACTCGTCCTGCTCGTGTTCGGCAGGCGGCGGGATCGACGTCGGCTCGAGGTATCGGGCCTTGTCCTTCTCTGCGTCGCAACCGGCGGCCTCTTCCTTGCGTCGCTCCACCCGGTCGCGGACGCCTTCCTGTGGAGCCTCGAAGGCCGGTATGCTCCGCTGCTCGAGCCGCGCGCGGCGCTGGCGCCCG
>SLST01000268.1 GCA_007130265.1 Spirochaetales bacterium | reverse complement strand
TACGCTCCGGTCAGGATGAAATTACTCTCGACGACACGCGTGCTGGCGCTTGCAGCGCTTCTGCCGGTTCTGATACTCGGACCAGGATGCCGCCTGGCGGCCGACGATGCCTCTGATCCGCCGGGTTCGCTTCACGAAGCGGTCGGTCTCTACTATGGTGGGGAGTTCGAAGCGGCGCTAACGATGCTGCGCGACGTCGTTGCAGCGAGCCCTCACGATGCAGCCGCGCGGCGAAACCTCGTTCGTCTCCTCCGCGAATCCGGCGAGCACGACGAGGCGGTCGCGCACCTCGCTTCGCTCGCGGCAGACGAGCCCGGCGATCTTCGTCTGCTCGTCGAGCTCGACCGGGTCCTCTATCTTGCGGGATCTGAACCCACCGCTGTCGACCGCGAAGACCTCGGCGACCGCGACCGAGCCGACCGGCTCTTCTGGCGGGCCCTCGCACTTGTCGAATCGGGCCACTCCGCGCAGGCCGAGGCGATGCTCGAAGCATCGCTCGGCCTGGAACCGCACCGTCCCTACGCCTGGTTCGAGCTCGGAAGGCTCAGTCTCGAGGCCGGAGAGTATTCGCTCGCCGAGGAGCGGCTGAACACGGCCCTGCGGCAGGAGCCGAGTCTCACCGCGGCCTTCCACCCGCTCGCACGCGCGATGATCGCTCGCGGCAGGGTGACTCCGGCGCACGGATTGCTCGGACGAGCGAGCTCCAGCCTGCCGTGGGACGATGCCGTACAGCAGACCCTGCGCGAGCTCGAAGACGACCACCCTGAGCTCGTCGCGGCGGATGAAGCCGAACGAGTCGCGCGCCGTGAGGTGACCACTCCGCCGGTAGCGCGTCCGCTTCCCGAAAATCGTGAGGCGATCCCCACCGTGCGGGTAGGGCTTGCCGAGGCGCTCACGGAGGTGTATGCAAAGGCCGGCGGGGCGTTCCGTCTCGTGGTCACGTTCCCGGAGGCGAGCATGCCGGACGCGACCGTGACCGCAGGAGAAGCCGACGCGCTACTCGCCGTCGTCTACGACCGAGGCGAGGTCGTGGTCGTCGACGAGAACGGTACGATGCTCGTTCGAGCGCCTGCCGCGATTCGGCTCGTCTATGACGAACCCACCTCTACAACCGCCCTCTTTGACATGGAGTACGGAAGCGGGTACTTCTTCGCCGGCCGCTCGGACCGCTTCTACCGGGGCGACATCGAGTTCCTGCCCAGGGCCGACGGAATCACCGTGGTGAACGAGCTCAACGTGGAAGAGTACCTCTACTCGACGGTTCCTTCGGAGATGCCGGCAAGCTGGCCCGCCGCGGCGCTCGAGGCGCAGGCGATCGCGGCGAGGACGTACACCTTCGCGAACATGGGACGGCATGCCTCGAGGGGCTTCGATCTCTTCGCGTCCGTTGCGTCGGCCTCTTATCAGGGATTCGGCAACGAGCATCGGACGACGGACGACGCCGTCAACGCGACCCGCGGTCTGGTGCTCCAGGCGGGGGAGCAACTCGTCAACACCGTGTACTCGGCGAACTCCGGCGGCTATACCGAGAGCAGCGCGAGCGTCTGGGGGTTTCCGTCGACCCTTGTGGCCGTTGCCGACCCCATGCTCGAGGAACGGGCCGACCCGCTTCCGCCGGAAGAGCTCGCGCGCTGGGTGGAAAGTCGGCCCATGACGCACAGCTCGCACCCCCGGTACTCCGGGCGCGCAGCCTACCGGTGGACGCTTCACGTCCCGGTCGCCGACATCATTTCACGTTTGGGGAGTAGCGAGGAGCTGGGACAAGTCGTGTCGATCACGACCCGTGGCCGCGGAATCAGCGGCCGCGTGGAAGCGGTGCTCGTTCGGGGCATCGCCGGGGAGACGACCGTTTACAGGGATGCGATCCGTAACCGCCTGGGGGGCCTTCGCAGCAACCTCTTCATCGTGGAGCCGAAACTCGGGTCCGACGGGTATCCGGAAGCCTTCATCTTCAGCGGCGCCGGGTGGGGACACGGCGTAGGAATGGACCAGAGCGGCGCCGCCGGCATGGCCACCGCGGGCTACGACGCCGAGGAGATTCTCGCGCACTACTACCGCGGGGCGCAGCTGGTGCGGAGGTACTGAGCCCCAGCGGGCTTGCCGCGCGGGGACGATACCTGCGAGAATCACGCCCAGCACGGAGAACCATGGCCGCTTCCGAAACCTCACGCACGATTCTACTCGTCGAAGATGAGCGACTCGTCGCGATAGCGCAGCGACGGGCGCTCGAGCGGTACGGGTATGCCGTGGTGACCGCCGCGAGCGGCGAGGAGGCCGTCGAGGCCGTCCGCAACGCGCCTGACATTGATCTCGTCCTGATGGATATTGACCTTGGCCCCGGGATGGACGGGATCGCGGCGGCGGAGCGCTTGCTCGCCCTTCGTGAGATGCCGCTCGTGTTTCTCTCTTCGCACACCGAATCGGACGTTGTCGAGCGCACCGAGCGGATCACCTCCTACGGCTATATCGTCAAGCACTCCGGTGATGCGGTGCTCGACATCTCAATCAAGATGGCCTTTCGTCTCTTCGCGGCGAAGCGGCGCGAGTCGGAGACCGAGCTTGCGCTCGAGACCGGCCGGGTTCGCACCCAGGCGCTCATGAACGCCATCCCGGATCTGATGCTCCTCTTTGACCGCAACGGCTACATCGTCGACTACCGCCCGGCACGTGGCCACGGCCTCCTGGTTCCGCCTGAGAGATTTCTGAGGCAGCACGTCTCGGATGCGCTTCCTCCGTATCTCGCGGAGCTGACGATGGAGCGACTCGATCGTGTCTTTGATGTAGGCGCTCAGCAGGTATACACCTACACCATCGGGGCCGGTGCGCACGAACGCTTCTTCGAGAGCCGTCTCGTGCCGTGCGGGGCAGAGCTGGCTCTTTCGATCGTGCGAGAGACTACGGAGCAGGAGCACACGCGAAGTTCGATGGTCCGGCAATCGAGCATCCTGCGCGCTCTGGTCGATATCGCGTCGGCCTATATTGATGCACCGTCATCCGAAGCCGATCTGATAGTCGCGGACTCGCTCGGCCGAATAGGGATGTGTGTGAAGGCCGACCGGGCATATCTCTTCGTGTACGACGATCGGCGCATGGCAGCGAGCAATACGCACGAATGGTGCGCGTCAGATGTCGAGCCGCAGCGCGAAGAGCTTCAGGATGTGCAGATGGCGCTGCTCGCGCCCGTACACGACTCGCACAGCCGGGGTGAACCCTACGTGGTTTCGAACACGCTGGAGCTGCCGGAAGGCGAGCTGCGCGCCTTCTTCAGCGGCCAGGGAATCCTGAGCCTCGTCACCGTGCCGCTCGTGACCGGCGGTCACTGTTCCGGGTTCGTGGGGTTCGACTTCGTGCGCGACCGGCATCTGCCTTCCGAGGAGGAGATTGGGCTTCTCACCGTGTTCGCACGGATCCTCGTGAATGCGACGCAGCGGCGCGATGCGGAGAAACGGGTGGAATCTTTGCTCCACGAGAAAGATCTCCTTCTCCGTGAGGCGCACCACCGCGTGAAGAACAACCTGGGTATCGTACGCAGCCTGCTCGGCCTCGAGGCGGATCGTCGGGACGACTCGGATGGCGAGTCGGCGCGGTCGATCCTCCGCGAAGCGGCCGAGCGCGTCGGTGGGATGGCGGCGCTCTACGATCGTCTCTACGCGAGCCCGGACCTCACCGACCTGGACATCCGCGACTTCCTTCCTCCGGTTGTCGAGGAGATCGTCCGGCTCTACGATCCGGCGGGAGCGGTACGGATCACTACAGACGTAGACTCCTGCCCGCTCAGCGCGAGACAGCTCTCTCCGCTCGGCATCATTATCAACGAGCTCATCACCAACTCCATGAAACACGCCTTTCCTCAGCGCGATGGTGGTCTCATCTCTATCACCGCTGCGAGGCACGGTGACACCGTCGCGGTGACGTACGAGGACGAGGCGCAGGGTGTTCCTGCAGCGCCGCGGACGGAGGCCGGCGGGACCTTTGGTCTGCAGCTCATCCACGCGCTCGCCGAGCAGCTTGGCGGTACGATCACGAGCGAGCTGTCGCCGGGGTCACGGTATCGGTTAGTGTTTCCGCTGCAGCCCAATGCGGCTCGGCGCGACCGCACCGGTACGACGGCGAGCCGGGAGAGATCGTTGTGACAGCGATATG
>SLST01000340.1 GCA_007130265.1 Spirochaetales bacterium | reverse complement strand
CCTGATGTCAGACCGACGATCCGGCCCCACTTCGCGTCACGGCTGATATGCCGCCGCGCGAACTCCGCGATCACAAGCGCGCCGGCCCGCGCATCAACCGAGAAGACCTCGTCGTGGGTTGTTGAGGTGACAGAAACAGAGTCGAGTCCCGCAACGTGGTCCGCCCCCGAGGTGAACGTGTCGGCAACCCAACCCGTCGCGTTGTTCACCACGATATCCACGCTGCCGAGCTCGGCTTCGGCCTCGTCGAAGAGCCTCGGGATCACGCCGGGATCCCGCAAGTCGGCCTCAACGGCGACTGCCGTGCCGCCTGCCGCCCGGATCGTTGAGAGTACGTGGTCCGCGTCCGCGGCGCGGTTGGTCCTGTAAGGCTCTGGATGGTCGTCGGGGTCGGCCATGCGAAGGTACGTGAGCAGTACCGACGCACCACAGGCGGCGAGTGCCGTCGATGCTGCGGCACCGATTCCGTGGTTCGCTCCGCTGACGATGGCCACGTGTCCGCTCAGATCGCAGGGGAACGGATCCGGCATCAACGTTCCGACTGCCACGCGCGAAACTCGTCGAGCATAATCTCGTAGTTATGCAGCGGCATTCCCGGGAAGATCGTGTTCGAGCTGCCGAATATGTAGCCGCCGCCTGCGGCGGCGTGGTCGAGACAGTAGCGGGCGCTCGCTCGGATCGCCCTTCCGGGGCCATCCTGGAGGAGGCTGCACTGGACGTTGCCCATGAGTGCGAGCTTGCCGTGGCACCGGCGTTTCACCTCGGCGATGTCCATGCCGGCCATAGGGTCGACCGACTGGTAGGCTGCTGCCCCGAGCGCGATGTAGTCGTCGAGGATGGACATGATGTTGCCGTCGGTGTGGGTGAAGGGGATCGCCCCGCGATCGCGTACGTGCGCGACCGCTTCGCCAAGGTAGGGCAGGACGAACTCGCGCATCTGTTCGGGACGCAGGAAGGTCGCCTTGTTGTCGGCAATGTCGTTGACGAGCAGGATGAACTCCGCCCCCGCGTCGGCGAGGCGATCGATCGCGGCCTTCGCCGCGTCAAGACGTCGGCGTGCCTCTGCATGGATACGCTCGGGGTGCTCGGCGAGGTCGACCGAGAAGGCCATCCAGTCATCGATCGTCTCGATCGACCAGACGACCGCCCCGACGATGCTGCCGACGAGCACCCGCGAGTCGAAGGCGCGTCGCGCGGCGGAGACTCCGTCAGGGTCGCTCCACGGCCAGAAAACGGGGAGCGCGTCCCACTCGTACGTCTCGATGATCCGTTCGTAGATCTCCATGCACTGCGAGATCATCTCCTGCTTCGCGATCGACGAGCAGCCGTGCCAGGCGGTGCGGTCGGGGAAGCGCAAGCCGAACGCCTCTTCCTCGATCTCGAACATCGTTTCGAAGTGGGGCGGACGGTCCGGCTCCTCGAATCGAAGCGTCGTGAGCATCCGGTCGCGTCCGGTCATGGTGGCCTCCTCAGGAGCCCGCACCGCCGTGTGGGCGGCCGTGTGTACGGTCGTGTGCGCTATCGCTGTCGTATCGGTTCTTGGGCTCGCCGGTCCGGCCGGCCGCGGCAAAGCTCCTCGCGATGAAGGGCCAGACATCGCGCTTGTAGTAACGGTGTCCGCCTTCGTTGATCGACAGCCGGCACGATGCGGCCGCGCCGGCAGCTCGATAGATCTCCTCGAGACGCGCGAACGATGAGCGCACGGCGTCGACGGGGAAGATGGGATCCTCGGTGCCCGCGACCGCGAGGAAGGGACGCGGGGCGATCAGCCCGGCGACATCCCACATCTCGCCGTGGCGGAGGATGCCCGGGACGTAGTTGCACTCACAATGGTAGATCGATCCGATCGAGTGTTCAAAGGTGCAGAAGTAGGATCCCGGCACGGCGACCGTGATGCGCTCGTCGCATGCGGCGGCGAAGAGAGTCACCGTGCCGCCGCCGGAATTGCCGCTGATCGCGACGCGGCTCGTGTCGATCCCGGGCTGAGTCGCCGCGAAGTCGATGAGCCGGCTTACGTCGTGGACGCGCTCGCCCACGAGCGTGCGGCCGAACAGCAACGCGTGCATCTGCATCGTTCGGCACGAGCAGGTGTGGTCGCGCTCGCGCTCGTGCGCTCGCCGCAGCCCTGCGAATGCGCGCATGTCCGGGGCGATCGCGACGTAGCCTTGCCTCACCGCCTGAAGCGCGATATCACGCTCGCCGTCTTCGATCTGTTCGCGGTCGGAGTCGGTGTCCGCGATGCCCACGTAGACTCGCTTGCCCGACTTTCCGTGGCCGTGCGGGGTGATCACGAGCGGACGGGGTTCCGCCTCCGCCGCGGGCGCCTCCACCGCGCGGGCCTCCCGCGGCCTCAGCAGGTAGAAGGGGAACCGGAAGTCCGGCTCGCTTTCGATCGTCCACTCTTCGCGGATGTGGTCGTCGAACGTCTCGGTGCTGTGGAGCTCGGGGGCAAGGTCGCAGGTGCCGCGCTCGGCTATCGCATCGAGTCCCAGGAGTTGCCGGAGGATCGGCCGGAAGCGTTGCTGCCACTGCGTGACTTCTTCCGGGCTCGTGCCGCGGACCTCGTGGCTGCGCGGCGTTGATGTGCAGAGGAAGGAGACGTACGAGTCGGCGTCAAGGCGGGGTCGCCCGGCCGGGTCGGGGCCGCCGGCATGGGGTCGGTCCGACGTCCTTCTTCCGTTCTCCGGCGCCATTATCCTGTCTCCAGTGCGACCACCGTCACGATCGGATCGGGTGCGGCGGTTGGTCCACTTACGACCGTCCCGTCCGACGACACGCTGAGAGCCTCACCGCCGCCGAGAACTCGTGCGCTCTTCGCCCGGATCTCGGGGAGCGTGATCCGCCCGTCGGCCGGCCAGTCGTATACGTGCAGGTAGACGGTGCCGTCTTTTGCGGTCGTGCGGCACCAGTCGAGGTTCTGGACGGGGCCGGCCTTTGTCCCGTAGATCGCTTCACCGTTCCGGTCGAGCCAGGCGCCCATCTCTTCGAGTCGTTCGACGCTCGGCTGCGGGATGACCCCCTCTGCGGTTGGGCCGACGTTGAGCAGGTAGTTCCCGCCCTTGCTCACGATGTCGACGAGCTTGCGCACGAGATCCGCGCCCGACTTCCAATTGTGGTCGTTCGTCTTGTATCCCCACGTGTCGTTGATCGTCGCCGGGGTCTCCCAGTCGAGCTCGACGAGGCTGCCCGGGATCCGGTTGTCACCGGCCGACGCGTAGTCGCCGAGCCCGTTACCCAGACGACCGCAGACGAGGCAATCGGGCTGGATCGAGTAGACGGTGTCCAGCAGATCCTGGCTCTGCTTCGCGGTGATCTGTTTTGGCGTGTCGAACCAGATGAGACCCACCGGACCGTACTTCGTCAGGAGTTCCTCGAGCTGCGGGATGACGTAGTCGTGGATATACGAGTCGAAGTCCTGCGACGAGGCGTCGTAGTCCCAGTAGTTGCCGTCTCCGTCCGGATGGTGCCAGTCCTGGGTCTGCGAGTAGTAGAAGCCCATCTTGATGCCCTGCCTGCGGCACTCGTCGGCGAGCTCCTTCACGACGTCGCGCTCGAAGGGCGTGCCGTCGACGATGTTGTACGCGGTGTGCTTCGACCCGAAGAGGCAGAATCCGTCGTGGTGCTTGGTCGTGAGGACCAGGTACTTCTGTCCGGCCTTCTTCGCGAGTCCCACCCATTTGGCGGCGTCGAACTCGACCGGGTTGAACTCAGGGGCGAGTTTCTCGTACTCGCGCACCGGGATCTCGGCCCGGTACATGATCCACTCGCCGATGCCGGGTACCTCATCGCCCTGCCAGACGCCGGCGGGGATCGCGTAGAGCCCCCAGTGGATGAACATGCCGAACTTCGCCTCGCGCCACCAGTCGAGGCGCGGATCGTTTCGCGCCCCTTCACGTTGACCGCGAGACGGGTCGATGGCCGGCCTCTGGCCGAAGCTGCCGAGAGCGTGGCTCAGGAGGAGGGTGATCGCCTCCGAGGGGGTTGTGTTGTGGTTCTTCGCGTGCTCCTCGAGCCGCCGAAAGATACCATCCGGAATACGTACGTTGAGATCCTGCATAGTCCCCGATGATAGGCGACCGGTCGATTCTACGCAACCTCGGCACGGTCGCTGCAGCACGGTCGCTGCAGCACGGTCGCTGCAGCACGGTCGCT
>SLST01000479.1 GCA_007130265.1 Spirochaetales bacterium | reverse complement strand
TCGCCGGGGAGATCGGGTACAGCTGTGGTCGGGCGTACACGAGCCTTTCGGGCTTCTACGCCGTGAGTGGTGCCGGGTCGGTTCAGCTCGCCTGTCTCGGCCGGATGCTCGCTCGCGCCGGTTTCTCACTCTGGGATCTGGGGATGGAGATCGACTACAAGGTCAGGCTGGGCGGACGACTCGTCGAGCGCCGCCGGTTCATCTCGGAGTACCGTGCAGCCAGCGCGGCATCCACGCCGACGCTCCGGTCGCCCTTGAGTTGCGGCGAGCTCCTCGACCGTCAATCCTCCACCGGGTAGCCGGCTTCCTTCCATGCCCGTTTGCCACCGGAGAACTCGTAGATGCGCGTGTATCCCATTCCCTCGAGCTTCTTCGCCGCGATGGGGCTTGCATTGCACTCCTCATCGTGGCAGTAGAGGACGACGTCGCGGTTCTTGTCGAGTCGCTCTCGGGCCTGTTTCGTGATTCGGTTGAAGTGAATGTTGATAGCGCCGGGCAGATGCCATTTCTCGAACTCTTCCGGCAGGAGTGTCTCAACGAGGTGGAAGCTCTCTCCGCGGTCCATCTTCGCCTTCAGCTCGTCGGCGGTGATCTTCTCTGCCATAGGTGCCTCCAAAGGCGAGTGTACCGGCCGTGGCCGAGCCTGTCACGAGCTCGCACAGCCCATGGTGCCACCAGTTGTGCATCGGCGCCACCCTGCGTAGACTCTGGCCGGAGGCCACATGAGATATCTCCACGAGCGAGTGAGAAGGGGCGAACGGCTGTTCGGTACCTGGTGCAACCTGGGGTCGGGTATCACGGCGGAGATCGCCGGGCTCGCCGGGTTCGACTGGGTACTGATCGATATGGAGCACGGATCCGGGGACTACGGCCAGCTCGTCCACCAGATTCAGGCGGTGGCCGCAACCCCCGCGGCGCCCATCGTGCGGATCGCCTGGAACGACCCAGTTGCCTTCAAGCGGGTACTCGACCTCGGCGCATCCGGGATCATGGTTCCCTACGTTCAGACTGCAGACGAGGCGAGAGATGCGGTCCGCGCGATGCGGTACCCGCCGAACGGTATCCGCGGTGTCGCGTCGCTCAATCGTGCTACTCGATTCGGTGCAGGATTTGCCGAGTACGCGGCACGAGCCGATACCGAGCTTCTGACGATCGTCCAGATAGAGACTCCCGCGGCGGTCGAGAACGCACCGCAGATCGCCGCGGTCGAGGGAGTCGACGTGCTGTTCGTGGGGCCGCTCGACCTGAGTACCGGGCTCGGGGTACAGGGCCGCTACGATGCGCCGGCCTATATCGAAGCGGTCGATCGAGTCGCGAAGGCGGCGCACGAGGCCGGCAAGGCGAGCGGCATCCTGCTCCTGTCCGCGGACGCAGTCGAGCCGATGTCGGCCCGGGGGCTTCGTTTTATCGCGCTCGGATCGGACGGCGGACTCGTCGCAGCCGGGATGCGGGCCAACGCGGAGCTCGTCGCGAAGTATCGCTGAGCCGTGAACGGGACTATGTCCACTGCGATTCGTTACGGTCGAGCGGGAGCGTCACGGTCCAGCGGGTGCCGGCGTCGCTCGTCAGCACCGCGCCGCCGCCGAGCCTCGTCGCCATCGACTCGATGATGTGAACGCCGAGTCCCACTCTCTCACTGTCGCAAGAGTCAACGCCGGGGCCGTCGTCCGACGCCTCGAGCACGAGGCTCGCCGCCTCTTCGTGGACCGAGACCTGCATCGTGCAGCCTCTCGACGCCCCTTCGCGACCCGCCGCGTGCTCCATGGCGTTGAGGATGATCTCGTTGAGGATGAGACCGAAACGGATAGCGAGGTCGGCCCGAATGGTCCGTTTGACGGCGATGCGGCTCACGATCTGAAGCCCCTGCGACTCTACCATCATCGAGACCTCGGCGAGGTAATCGGCGATGAAGCCCGCGATATCCACTTCACCGGTGCCGGTGCGGGCGTACAGCAGTTCGTGCACGCGGCCGAGCGCCTGGATTCTAGCCTGGGCCGCCTCAATCGCCGCGGCATCAGTCCCCGCCTTTATGGTAGAGCTCTCGAACCAGAGCATCGAGGAGACCAGCTGGAGATTGTTCTTGGTGCGGTGGTGGAGCTCCGCGAGCAGAAGCTCCTGTTCAGAGAGCGCCGCGGCAAGCTCGCTGGTTCGCGTGAGAACCGCCTGTTCGAGATCGCGTTCGCGGGCAACGTACTGCCGCTGCCGAACGACGATCAGCATCCAGCCGATCGTCGCGATCAGTAGGACTGCCACGATCGACGAGGCGATCGTGAAGAATCCGTGCGTCGAGCGTACATACGCGTTCGCGGTCCATACAACCAGGAACACCGCGACAACAGGCCCCGCCTTCAGCGCGCCGCTGGAGAGGAGGTACCCGTACTCCCAGGCCAGGAGCATGCCGGCGAAGAGCCATATGAACGACGTCAGATTGCCCGGCGTCGCCGCAAAGGCGGAGCCGATCCCGGCGCCGACGAAAAGCAGCACCTGCATCCAGCGGATCGACACGATGAAGACGGTCGACACGGCGACGAGCGCGATGATGAAGACAGCCCCCACCTGTGGTGAGAACAGCAGACGAGCCATGTCATCACGTACCGCCGGCGGAGCGTCGAGCGCGTTGAACAGCGCGACCAGGACGGCAGCCCCCGCTATGCTGGCGCCGACCCATCTGCGCAGCGAGTGTAGCTCATCGTGTTCCGGACGCGCCGGTTCGCTCAATCCCACGACCACCACGCTTCAGTGTCGTCATCGTCGCCCATAATCTCATCGATCTGCGGATACGGCGTCGTCTCGATCGCCGAGGAGAGTTCCGCGATCATCTTCTCCGCGTCCCAGGCGCCGGCGGCTACGGGGTTGTACTTCCCGTACAGGCGGTCGACTTCCCGGTCGCGCCGATAGTCGGCCACCATCATCCGGGCAAGAACCGCCATACCGCGGTCTACGACACGACGGTTGCCCCCGTCGAACCGCATGATCGGACGCAGCCTCGCAAAGACGCTCTCATCGTCGTGCGGCGAGGCGAAGAAGGCGGAGCGCGTCGCATCTCGCACCGAGAGCACGTAGATCCCCAGATGCTCGATGGCGGTCCGTTCCGGACGGCGGCACGCGGCGAGGAACGGGAGCGCGGCGATGAGGCGAGCCACCGGCTTCCGTGCAAACCGCGCCTTCTCCTCCTCGTCCATCCGAAATGCTTCGGCGACTCGAGTGAGCGCCAGACTCGAGCCCTTCGTCGCCAGGCCGTGCAATGACTCCTTTGTCGCTACCATCTGCTTCCTCCGAACGAAATGCTTTGGACTATAGAACCGTACCCGATCTTTGTGAAGCATCTGGATATCCTTTTGGCGCTGCCTTCAGCTCAGCACGGTCGTCTCGAGCTCCCGGGCGTACTCGAGCAGGGCCTTGAGAATCACCTTTTCACGGGCGGGAGTGTCGATCCGCGACAGCCTGTTCTGGACGTCGCGCCGGAAGGTCCCGATGTCGATCGCGCCGTCCGGTTCCGGTGTCAAAATCCGCGAGGCGCAGAAGCTCTGCCACTTCTCACGCTCGTCCGCGTTGAGCGACTCAGGGTAGTTCCGCGCGATGTAGCGCCACAGCATCTCCGGCCCGCGGCGGTCGTAGAGCCGCGGCGGGTGCTCCTTCAGCTCATCCGGCGGAAGCGAGCGGATCTGTTCGAACTCGACGCGGTCCTCATCCGGGAAGAAGTCTCCGCTGTAGATCTGGAGATCCGGGTCCTGGTACGCACGCGAGGGCCTCTCGGCGTAGACGCTCCTGATCCGCTGGACCAGGTCCCGTCGCGCGCGGATGAGCTCTGCGTGACGCAGGCACGCGTCAAGGTCCAGGCCGAGCTCGCCGGCTCGGTTCGCGTCGATCGTCGAAAGCGGCGCGATCGCCGGGCAGCGGTTGATCTGGATGCCCTTCAGCGGGACCCTCGGGGTATCGCCGAGCTCGCTCTGTCTGCTGAAGACCCGGCGCCGGATCTCCTCGACGGAGGCGTCGATCCAGTCGCTCGGGTCTCGGCGCAGATCGCAGGCGATGATCTCGTTCGCATTCGACGGCGAGACGCTGAGCGGGACCACGACCGTCGTGCATCCGGACGGCGAGCTGAACATCGCCGAGGTATGCAGGACCGGCTCCATCTGCTGAAGGTTGAGGCGGCGGCGTACCTCCTCCTTCTTTCGCAGCGAGAAGTGATACCGGAAGAGCTTCCGCTGCGCCCGGTGAACCCGCTTCGCCAGACCAATCGTCGCGCGGACGTCGGAGAGCGCGTCATGCGCCTGCTCGTGCTCGATGCCGTTCGCCTCAGCGAGCTCCTCGAGCTTGAACACCGGAACGCCGCGATTGTCGTACCGCCACTCAATTCCTTCGGGACGAAGGTCATGGCACATGCGCAGGAGGCCGAGGATGTCCCACCGCGAGTTGTTGTCGGCGTACTCGCGTCGGTATGGGTCGTAGAAGCAACGGTAGAAGAGCGCGCGGATGAACTCGTCGTCAAAACGCAGGTTGTTGAAGCCGACCGTGCAGGTTCCGGGACGGACCATCTGCTCGTGGATGAGCGCGGCGAACTCCCGCTCCGGCAGTCCCCGTTCCTGTACGAGCTGGGGCGTGATGCCGGTCAGCACGCAGGCATCCGGGTTTGGGACGTAGTCCGGGGTAAGACGACAGTAGGCGACGACCGGGTCACCAACGTCATCAAAGGTGTCGGTCGTGCGGATCGCGGCGAACTGGGCGATGCGATCCCACTGCGGGTGACGTCCGAAGGTCTCCAGATCGTACCAGAGCAGCGTGAACGGCATGCGTGACTCTATCAGAGACCCTTCGTGCTCTCAAGTGCGCTCTCGATGACGTCCTCGGGGTACCCGATCAACCGCAGGAGCTTGATCGCGTTGCGAGTCTCTACGACCCCCGGGTGGATCTTGTAGTCGAAGGAGAGGCCCTTTTCGTCGGCGCTGTCGGTGAAGTAGTGCAGCGCGTAGCGGTCCGCGACCCCGTTCGCAATTGCCACGTCATGCGTCGCGGCGATCGTCAGCGCAGGACGATCGGCGAGATAGTGGAGGATCGCAATCGACGCGCTCTCGCGCTCGAGCGAGTTGGTTCCGGAGAGCAACTCGTCGATCAGCAGCAGAACCGGTGTTTGCGCCTGAGCCTCCTCGATCATCCGGTAGATGCGCTCAGCCTCGTCGTAGTAGAAGCTCTTTCCTTCCGCGAGGTCATCGTGCTTCTCGATCGAGGACATGATCCGAAAACGCGGGGCACGGTAGGTCGTCGCGAAGCAATAACCGGCCGTCTGCGCGAAGAGCACGTTGATCCCCACGGCGCGCAGGAAGGTGGACTTCCCGGCCATATTCGTCCCGGTGACGATCGCCCCCGGCCGGCGGAGCTCCACCGTATTGGGAACCGCCCGCGCGATGAGAGGATGATAGGCGCCGGAGAGCTCGAGGCCGCCGTCCTCGAGGATCTCCGCGTTGCAGATTCGCTTCCTGCGCGACCGGTAGGAGGCGAGCGCATAGAGCGCGTCGATCGACCCGATGCCCTGGTAGATTGCCTGGAACGCATCGCGCTCGGCGGTGATCGTGCGGATGATCCGGTTGTACGCGATGAGATCTATCTGAAAGTAGATCTTCACGTAGAGCAGGATCGTCTCCATGATGTCTCCGGTAAAGGTAGGCGAGGGGCTCGGCGCACCGGTGAGCAGCCAGCCGAAGGCCCGGCGGGCCGGGCCTGTTCGTGAACGAAGCTCGGGCAGGTCGTACCAGGGCAGGTTCCCGGCACTGTTGATCATGCGGCTCAGCACCCGAAGCGCCGGGACGTAGATCGAGACGTGACGAGCCTTGCGGTAGTAGATCCACATGTTGCTGATGAAGGTGACGATGACCATGATGATGCCGAGGGTGGGGTTGACCACAGCTGCGATGACGATCGACGCTATCGCGAGACCGCACATGGCGATGAACACGGGGAAAAGGTCGTCGCTGTGGACCGCCTCGCTCCACAGCAGCACCGCCGGGTCGGCGTCGCGCTCCTCGCCTGTGTAGGCGAGTGCCTGGGCGACCTGTTGTCGGCGTGCTTCGTCCTCATTGAGGAGCTCCATGAGACGAGAACGCTCACGAAGCGTCTCCTCAGGCGGAAGGACGTGTCTGAGGATCCGGTAGAGCTCGTTGCGGCCGGCCATCGTGAAGGCGACGTCGATGCGGTCGTGGATCTCGTCCATTCCCAGGTCGTTCCAGGTCCGGTCGTCCACGAATCCGAGGCTCGCGTCTCGCGTGTAGTCTCCGTACTGCGCGCGCATCTCCTCGAACCGGGTGTAGGGAACGCGCTCGACCGACGGGCCGTAGGCGCGCCACCGCGACCGCCCGCGCACACGCGCTTCGGCTATGGGCACCGCACGACGGAATGCGACATAGAACGACGCCGGCACGACCGCGCTCATCATCAGCCAGTACCAGTCCGGCGAGAGGTTGTACCCGATCGAGCCAAAGACGGCAATCGCCGCGAGCGCGAGCAGACCGGAGCTCGTCCGCAGAACACGAAGCCGGGACGGACGAAACCGCGAAGCGTAGGTTACAAGGCTCATCACGCTGAGCCTACCATCCCTCGCCGGCTTGTGCTACGAGCTCCTTGCGCTACGAACCCCGTTGGGCGCCCCGAGTGGCACGCGGTCTGAAACTGCTGCTCTTACCCTGCGTTTCGCCCTTGAACCGCGACCGGTCCTTGTGGTGCCGATGCTTGTCGGGAGGTGCGGCCGTATCCGGCTGATCGGCATCCGCCTGCTCGTCGCTCGACGGTTCGGCCTCGGTCTCCGGCGCGACGATGATCGGATCGTCGTGCTTGACGCTGTCCTTCTCGTAACAGCAGTGCTTGTACTTCTTGCCGCTGCCGCAGTGGCAGGGGTCGTTGCGTCCCGGTTTCATAGGCGCTCCTTTCTGTCTCGCTCATAGTGTACCCCGAAACGAGCACCGTTTATAGCCGCCTGCGGCGACCCGGCCCGAAGGCCGGAGGCCCGAAGGCCTTCTTGGAAAAGCGGTCGGTCGGCTGTACACTCATACCATGGCAGAAAACCTGGAGAAGCTACCGGAACGGGTGAGAGAGCACGTGCGACAGCTCGTGGAGCCCGCTGGTCTATCCGACGTCGAAAATGCCGAAGAGCTGCTCGCCGAGGGGTGGATTGAGAAGCACAACGCCTTCGAACGGCATACGGCCGATCGGGGAATGGCTTCGGCGGACGCATTTCCGGCGAGCGAGCCGGGCGGCGCGCTCGTAATGACCTACTCTGGGTCGATTGTGAGCATTGGCCCGATGGTCGACGGGGAGCGGGACGTCGCGTACGCGAGCATCGGAGCGCGCCGCGACGTTCCCCAGATGTCGGTCAAGCAGGACAGCCGGCTCGCCTCGGATGTCGCCGTCGATCACGTCGTCGAGTTTGTCGAAGGTCCGGTTCAGAAGACCTCGCCGGTCTTTGCCATCGCGGTCTTTCGCAAGGCCCTGCCCGCGGCGAAGGAACAGGCCGCCCTCGTCGAGGTGACGCAGGTACTTACCGAGCGGTTTGTCGATATCAACAACGACACGCTGCACGGCTAGCGTCTCGCTGATGGCACGAACACCGGAGCAGATTGGCAAGTACACGATTGTCGATCAGATCGGCAAGGGCGGCATGGGGATGGTCTACAAGGCCGAGCACCCGACGCTCGACCGGTTCGTGATCCTCAAGAAGCTCAACATCGCCGGCGATCAGGTCCTGCGCGAGCGGTTTCGTCGCGAGGCTGCGATCATGATCGACTTCCGTACCGACTACGTCGTCGACGTGTACGATCATTTCCGTCACGGATCTTCGGACTACATCGTCCTCGAGTACATCGACGGCGTTTCGCTCGACGAGATTCTCGCCCGCGAACGCTACCTGCCGAGCGATCTCGCACTGTTCATCGCGCGTGACGTGTTCCGTGGGCTCGACTACGTGCACGGCAAGGGAGTCGTACACCGCGACGTGAAGCCGGGCAACGTAGTGATAGGACGCGACGGGTCGGTGAAGCTGCTCGACTTCGGGATCGCCTCCCGTGGCGGAGAGTTCCAGGACGATCTGACGCGCGAGGGCATGACGCTCGGGACCGTCGCCTACATTGCGCCGGAACAGATCGAGCGCAGCCGGGATGTCGATCGGCGGGCGGACATCTACTCCGCCGGTGCGACCCTCTACGAGATGGTCACCGGAGCGAAGGCGTTCGCTGGGGGGTTCAGCCCCGAGACGGTGAACCGGATCCAGCGCGGGAGGTATCGCCATCCGCGACGGCTCAATCCCCGCGTCTCGCGTCCGGCGGTCCGGATCATCCGCAGGTGCATGCGTCGCAAGCCGCGGCGACGGTTCCAGCGTGCCGGCGTTGTCGTCGATCTGCTCGATGCGCTGTTTCGCAAGAGCGACGAAGCGCGTATGCGACGACGCCTCGCCGCGCTCGCCGATGGTACCGCGTCCTCCGACGAGCGGCAGCGGTGGGGTTCCTGGATACGGCCGGCCGTCGCGGGCGTTCTCGTCCTACTCGCCGCGGGCGCGGTCGCCTGGACGACCGGAAACGCCCAGGCTCTGCTTCTCGGACGCACACACGCGCTCGCTCGTGCCGAGATTCGTCTGCGAAAGACCGACCGTTCGGTAGATGAGCATCTTGTGCGCATTGACCTGCGCCGCGAGGAGAACGGCTCCTCCATCGAGGTACCGCTGCGGCTGCCGCTCCTGCGATCGGTCGACGCGCTCGAAACCCCTGATTACCTCGTCGTCCGCTCGCGTCTCTTCACTCTGCCTGCCGGGCGCTACCGGGCCACGGTTACCGTCGAGGATTCGATCGCCCAGAAGGTCCTTCTGCTCGATCCGATCTCCGAGACCGACGATACCCAGGTGATCGGGGTGCGCTGGGACCCGGTGCTTCCGGGATCGTTCCTGCTCGATCTGACGGTGCATGACGCGCGGACAGGTGAGCCCGTCCCCCGGGTGTCGGTCGAAGCGTGGCTGAACGACGAGTGGCGCGTGATCACTCGCCGCGGGGCCGGCTGGGAGATTCCCGCGCGGAACGACGGCGCGGGACAGCTCCTGGCCGGCGAAGAGGCGGTTCACGGCTTTCGGGGCATCGGTTCGACGTACCCTTCGTTCGGCCGGGCCCTGCGCTTCGAGCCCGGCGACCCGGCGCGACTGCGCCTGAGACATCCCGATTACCACGAGGCGCGCGTCGACCTGGAGACCGGTCGCTATACGCGCCGGGTATCCGCGGGTGTCGAACTCGTGCCGCGGATTGAGGAGGAGAGATGAGTCTGTTCATACGTCGCGTGATCGTGCTCGCCGCGGGCGTCGTCGGCGGCCTGCTCGCGTGGCCGTTCGCGGAGCTGCTGCTCGGCGTACAACCCGCCTTTTCCTCGTACCTGCTGTTCATGATGGCATCCGGGGCGATCTACGGTACCTTCTTCGGCCTCTCGTTCGGGAGCGTCGACGGTATCACCGCGGGAGTGAACGCACGGAAATGGCTCGGGCTCGCGACCGGTGCCGCCGCCGGGCTTCTCGGCGGGGGACTCGGGGCGCTGGTGGGCCAAGCGTTCTACCTGTCGCTCGGGCAGTACCTGCTCCAGCGGCCGGACGCCCGCATCGCCGGATTCGTGTTCGCGCGCGGCATCGGATGGGCGACTATGGGCCTGTTCATCGGCGCCGTCGAGGGGCTGCGACTGCGCTCCGGAAAGCGGGCCGGAATCGGCGCGCTGGGCGGCTTTGTCGGCGGGCTCCTCGGCGGGCTCCTCGTCGAGTACGGGATGCACGCGTTCGTGGAGGCGTGGTGGGTTCGTCCTGCCGGAAGCGTCGTGCTTGGGTTGCTGCTCGGAGTCGGGTTTGCGGCGATCGAGCGCGGGTTCCTTCTCGGGAGGCTCACGCTCCTGACGGGGCCGCTTCGTGGGCGCGAGTACCCGCTTCCGCCGGGCCGGACGACGATCGGAGGCGCCGTAGGCGATACGATCACCGTTGCGAACTACACTGAGGTCTCGCCGAGGCACGCCGTGGTGGTGGCCGGCCGGACCGGGCTGAGAATCGAGCGCGGACGCGGTGAGCTGCGTGTGAATGAGGAGCCGGTCGAGCGGGCCGAGCTCAAGTACGACGACGTGATAGACGTCGGAACGGCGCGTTTCTACCTGAAGCGGCCGTGACGCGACCGTCGAGGAGGTACCCATGGTCCGACGAACGCTGATCCTGCTCATGCTTTGCGGAGCGCTGACCGTGAATCTCTCCGCCCAGCGGCTCGCTATTGGTCAGATCGATACCGGACGCCTCCTGTTCGGTCAGCGGGTGGATCTCTACGTGTCGATCGACCTCCCCTCGGGTCGGTCCGTCGACCCTGAGCACCTGCGCGTCTACGAGTCCGGCGATGGCAATGTCTACTATGAGGTCGACCGGCTGCTTGACGTCGTACCGGTGCGCAGCCTCGACGCGCCGCTTTCGTTCTATATGCTCGTCGACAATTCGGGCAGCATGTACGACGAGCATGTCCCGGGCAGGCCCGACCTGCGGCGCAACGACGCCGCGCGCCAGGCGATCCGTGACTTCGTGAACAACATCACCCACGAGCGCGACCGAGTCGGTATGGCTCTCTTTGGCACCCGGTACCGGCAGCTCGCCCGGCCCGGTCGGGACAAGGCCCGGTTCGGACCGATCCTCGACGAGATCGAGCGCCCGCCCCGGGCGGAGGGGTATACGGAGCTCTATGCCGCGCTCGTAGAGTCGGCATCGGACGCGGCAGCTATGGGCCGGCGGACCGTCGTCGTGCTCTCCGACGGGGAGAACTATCCCTATTCGATGTACGAGGGTGAGCCGCACCCGGAGTATGACGACCGCCTGTTCACCCATACCGAGGCCATCGACGCGTTCCAGCGCGAAGGGTTGAGCCTGTTTGCGATCCACTACGGAGACGACGAGGAGGATCCGCATCTCGGCCGGATTGCCGAGGAGACCGGGGGGCGGGTCTACCGTGCGATCACGACGGAGGATCTCGCCCGGGTCTATCAGGACATTCGGTCGGCGCTGCTCGACGAGTACCGACTCTCCTACCGTGCGACGATGATCCCTTCCGAACGGCGCTTCGTGCGGGTAACCTACCGGGGAGCCGATGTCGACCTTCGCGCCGAACGCCCCTACTTCGCCGGAACCCTCTTCGCCGGGCCTGATGAGGCCCCACCGCTCGCACCAATCATCGTGTTCTTCGTGGGTCTTGTCGGTCTCGCGGCGCTCCTTGCGATCGTCATCCGCGCGGGGCAGACAGCGACGAGTCTGGTGCTGCTCGATCCCGGTGGTGCGAGCGCGCTAGCGAAGACGTTGGTACTCGGTGACGGCGACACGGTCATCGGAGCGAGTCCGGAGGCGGATCTGACGATCGCCGGGAGTCCGGCGGTCGGCGAGCGACATGCGGTGGTACGCTACGAGCCGACACGCGCCGAGTACACGATCGTCAGCGACACCCCGGTTCGGGTGAACAACAAGCCGGTGACCCGCAGGATTCTCAGACCGGGGGACGTGATTAACATCGAAGGGACCATTTTCGCCTTCGATGAGCCGGACGAAGGCCCGACCGATTGAGTACGTTTTCGGGTATGAGAAGACGTGAGCGCACGATGGTTCTGTTCGTCATCGTGGCCGTCGCGGTTGCGATGTTCGGTTCATGCGACCCCGAGATCGTGGAAGAGCCGTTTGAGCCTGCGACCTCCCACGAGGAGTACCGCATGGCACTCGAGCTGCTCGAGCTCGACGAGACGGCGCTCGGGGCTGCATGGATTTCGTCGGCCGAGCGATCGCTTACCGGACCGATGCGTGTAGAGATCCCGTTTGAGGAGACCGTGCTCCTCGACCCTCATAGTCCAGCCGCTATCGGCTACGAGTTCGTCGCCGAACGTGGACGAGCCGTCACCGTTACCATTGAGACCGAGGCCGATCGGTACTACGCAGACCTCTTTCGCGTGGAAGACGGGTCTGATGTCGTGCTGGTGGCAAGTCGGCCCCCGGAGTCCTCAGAGATTCGCTTCGAGCCGCGTCGGGACGGACGATACCTGCTGCGGATTCAGCCTGAGCTCCTGCGGGGCGGGCGCATCGTCGTTCGGATCGTGGCGACTGCGTCCCTCGGCTTCCCGGTCGAAGGCGCCGGGCCCGGTCAGATTCTGAGTTTCTTTGGCGACGGACGCGACGCCGGGCTGCGTATGCACGAGGGCGTGGACATCTTCGCTCCCCACGGCACGCCGCTGCTCGCCGCGAGCGATGCCCTGGTACACCGTGTCGGCGTTCGTGACCGCGGCGGCAACATCGTCTCACTCTACGATGAAAAACGCGATCTGCTGCTCTACTACGCGCACCTGGAGGAACAGACGGTGCGTGAGGGCGAGCGGGTAACCGCCGGACAGGTCATCGGGACCGTTGGAAACACGGGCAACGCAATCACAACACCGCCACACCTTCACATAGGCGTGTACCAGGGCGGTTGGAGGAACGCCGTCGATCCCTGGAACTATTTCGTCGATCCGCCGCTCACCGATCCTGCGTCCGCGCGGCACGGGGATCTCGTCGGTTCTTGGGCTCGTCCGGCTCGCGAGGCGACACTCCGCTCCGTCGTCGAGGCTCCGGCGGCACGACCGCGCTGGACGAACCGGAATCCACTGCTGCGGCTCGACGGCGCGGGTGACAGCCGGAGCGACGGCCGGTCTCATGGGTCGGAGGCGGCAACCGTGGCGCCTCCTGTCCGGGAGGCCTCGGAGATCGGGCGGGTGACGGTAGATACCCCGCTCCTCGTGGTCGGAGCGGCAAGCGCACTCGTCCGCGTCCGGATGCCTGACGGCGCTGAAGGTTACATCGACCCGTCGTTCCTGACCGGCGCCGGCGATGAGTACACCCTCGAACGGGGAGAGACGTTGCGTGAACCGGTGAGTCGCGATGCGTTCCGCGAGATACCCGCCGGCCGGAGGGTTGAGTACCTCGGATCGTATGGCGGCAGAGTCTACGTACGCACCGAGGATGGACGAGTCGGGTTCATCGATGCGTAGTGCTCCGCGTCATCCCTGCGGCGGTGCGTGATCTTCGATCGTCTCGACGATCGTTGTGAATGCGTCCTGGTCGATGACCCCTTCCTCGCGCAGCCACTCGATGCGTCGGCGCTCGAGCGGCGCCGGTCTGTCAATGTCGATTCGTGCGTAGCGGTCGCGCAGGTAGGCATCGCGGCGGGCGAAGAGGGTGCTGCGGAAGCCGAGGTACTCCTCGCGCGTCGGTCTGCCCCACAGCAGCCGGAACACCCGGCCGTCGGCGAGCGGAAACACCTCGTAGCGAACGCCGGTCAATCGGTACGCCGCGTAGCAGGCTCCGCCGATGAGAGCCCAGAGGACGGCCACGCGCGGGTCGAGACCGACGAGAAAACCGAACGCCACCGTCACGACGACGAGTATCCCGAAGTAGATTGCCGCGTTCCGGAAAAAGAGATTCGAGCGGTGATAGTCGGTCGTGCGACGGCAGAGAAGCTCGTAGGGCACCGAGGCTGAGCCCTCGCTGCCGCGCATGTTTGACGAGTAGGCAAACTGTGCATCTTCGAGCTCGACCCGGTACTCTTCCTGGCCACGCTTCTGCTCCAGTACGTGTCTGTTCATCCGTAAGTCCTTCCACGGCTGCGACGCGCACGTCGTGTCCGGGCGGTGCCGATCGTGGTATAGGCGCGAATCGCCGGTGATCGCACGAGTATCGCTGCTCCCGATAGATAGAGGATCGGGATGAGCGTCGACTCGGTCAAGAGCGCTCCAATCTGGGCGTCGCCGGCGAGAGTCGCAGCTGCGAGAACCGCGGCGACCACCTCGACGGCGGCGGCGACTCCCGTTACCCCCAGGAGGACCGCCAGTGCGATACGGGCGACGCGCATCCGCCGCAGCAGCCCTACGGTCAGCGCGGCAAACACGAGTCCCTGGGCACCGTGGACGAGACTCCGGGTGAGGTCGGTGCCGGCCGACCGGAACAACATGGAGAGCGACAGCAGGATCGCGCTGAGTCCGATGGAGAGGCTCCAGAGGCGGCCGTCGTGTCGCAACGCCTGCTGAAGACGCGCGTAGCGCTCCGGGCTGATCCATCTCGGCAGCCGTGCCGCCGGCGATCTCGCCGTCCGACGTTCCTCGAGATCCGGCTGCGGCATCTGGACATGCGGCGGGTCCGAGTGGAACGATGCGCCCGGGTATATCCTCAGAGGCGGAGGCACGCGGTCGGTGTTCGAATTCGGCTCAAGGAGCTGTGGATAGATGCCGTAGGGCCGGTCGGGGCCCACCATGGCGTCGACGAGGATCATCCGCCGGACCTTCTCGGGCACCTCGGCACGCGCTTCGATCAGGACGGAATCGCCTGGCACCAGTGTGACATTGACGGCGACCGGGTGGCGGTAGTTCGGGACCCCCGTACCGAGGTGCTGTCGCTGGATCGCCGTTGCGCCGAAGGCGCCAAGCGGTTCGTCGGCGACGTAGATGACCTCCCCGCTCGAGCTCGAGACCGTCGCCGGCACCACGTGCAGTTCCGGGTCGCGCAGGTCGTCGTCGCTCTGCGCGTACTGATAGAGCATCGTCAGGCCTGACTGTATGGGAACTGAGACCGTATGATCGTAGGGGTTGGTCAGCGAGTACCGTACGACGATCGCCGGGCCCGGCGAATCACGGGTCACCTCGATCGACTCGACCCGTTTCTCGACCACCTGTCCATCCGCGGAGATAGGGGTGTAGTAGGAGCCTTCGCCACGCAGCATCGCTTGCCTCCAGCTTCCCACGTCACCGCCCGAGCGGTCAACCGCGCCCCGGCGTGGACAGAGCCCTCCGGGCCGCGTATCATGGCCAGAGGTAGGCTATGGGTACGAAATCCTTTGGAGTGCGAATCTCATCGGTCCACGCGGGTAGGCCTGCGCCGTTCGGCCCTTCGGGAGAGCCGAGCGCGATCCACAAGAAGCCGATCCCCGGCCGCGTGGCCGTGACCGTCGCCGGTCTCGCCGGCGATGGCCATGGCGACACGGTGCACCACGGCGGAGCCGACAAGGCCGTCCATCACTACGCTTTCGAGCATTACGAGCTCTGGAGGCGGGAGTACCCGCAGGCGCAGAAGCACTTTCGTGAGCCGGGCTTCTTCGGCGAGAACCTGAGCACAGCCGGCGTCGTCGAACGCGATGTCTGTGTTGGTGACGTGTACCG
>SLST01000013.1 GCA_007130265.1 Spirochaetales bacterium | reverse complement strand
GACGGTTCCCTCCAACAGTTCCTCGTGAATTTTCGTCAGTTCGCGTCCAACCAGAATGTGCCGCACAGGATCAAGATCGGAGAGGTCGGCCAATAACTTCAGCAAACGATGCGGCGACTCGTAGAGAATGAAGGTTTCTTCACGACCGAGTAGCTCGGCGAGTCGTCTTCGGCGTCTGCCCTGCTTTGGCGAGAGAAATCCCTCGAAGGTCACCGCCTTCCCGGGGAACCCGTTTACGCTGAGCAGCGCAGTCAGCGCCGAAGGCCCGGGAACGGGAACGACATCGAACCCGGCGTCGCGCACCGTTCGGACCATGACCCGCCCCGGGTCGCTGATTCCCGGCGAGCCCGCGTCTGACACGTACGCGACGTCGTGGCCGTCCCGGAGCGCCTGCACGATCCCAAGCGCGCTCCCGACCTCGTTGTGGCCGTGCCCGCTCCGTAGCGGCTTCCTGATGCCGTAGTGGTCGAGGAGGCGCCGGCTGTGGCGGGTGTCCTCACACACGATCAGATCGACGCTCTTGAGGGTCTCCAACGCGCGAAGGGAGATGTCGGAGAGGTTGCCGATTGGTGTCGCCACCATGTAGAGAAGCGGCATCGCCCCAGTGTAGCGCCGACGCGGACTTGTGGCCAGCGACCCGTCGCTTCGGATAGTATGCCTTCATGGAAGGCGCGGTGCTCGTCGTGATGGCCGTCATCGTCGGCCTGCTCGTCTACACACTCGTGAGGCTCGGCCGCAGTGACTACCGTCTGCTTGCGAACCGCATGGCACGGAAGAGCCGGTCGCAACTCGAGGTGCTCAAGCCATGTCCGCTCTGCGCGACGATGCTCAGGCGCGGAGAGACGGTGCACAGCGTCGTGTTTTCCGGCTCCTCGCCGCGCGATCGATCCCCGTCGCAATCGGAGGACTCGCTCGCGCACCTGTTCGGCTGTCCGTACTGCCACCCGGCGAACGAGTCGCACCCGCGCGTCTGTCCGGTCTGCTCGAAGCGCATCCCGCCCGACGGATACGTGATCGCGAGAATGTTTGAGAAGCCGGGACGAAAGCACGTGCACGTGCTCGGGTGTACCGAGTGTCGGCATCAGGCGATGTGACAGATCTGCGCCTGTGCGGACATGGATAGATACGGAGGCGGCATGAAACGGTACCTGCTTCTCGCGACGCTCGTGATCTGCGTCACGATGCTGCACGCGCGGGGACAGCGCGAAGATGGAGGGTTCTCCTACGAAGGCGTTCGCGTGCTCGAAATCGAGGCGCGGACGTTCGCCGTGGACATCCGCTCGGGGTCGGATGACTTCGTTACGATGACCGTCGAGGATTATCCCGACGACCATACGGTGCTGCACACTGTCGTCGGGACGAGAGTCCGCGTTTGGGTTGAGCAGGACCGTTGGTTGTTCCCGCTGTCGCATCGCGGGCGACTCGTCTTCCGGGTACCACACGATACCGAGATATCCGTGGAGACTCTGACGGGGTCGGTGTCGATTGCCGGCATCACGACGTCCGAGCTGCAGGTGAAGACGTCGACCGGTCGCATAAGCCTCGAGGAGATCGGCGCCGATGTCCATGCCCGGTCCAATACCGGCGCGATTGGAATCAGCCGCTCTCGCGGGCGGTTCGACGTCGGTACCACGACCGGATCAATCGCCTGCTCGGAGCTTCGGGGCCCAGTCACGTCGAGATCTTCGACCGGCAGCCACTCGTATCTGGATGTCCGTGGCGACGTCGACGCGCGCTCCACGACCGGTAGGATTGAGCTCAACCGGACCGAGGGATCGGTCCGACTGCGAACGTCTACCGGGAGCCAGAAGGGCATCGCCGTCACGCTTACCGGCGACAGCTCGTTTCAGGCTTCCACCGGGAGTATTCAGATGGATTTCACGAACGCTCTCGACCGACTCCAGTTCGATCTCACGTCGACCACCGGGTCGCTGGAGGTGGGACGGGAACGGAGCCAGCGAAGGCTCTTTCTCAGCGGGACGGGCATCGTGGTGACCGGGACGACGAGTACCGGGTCGCAGCGCTTCTTCTAGTCCGGTGCGAGTGCTATACTCTCGCGCAGGATGGCGGTGGAGCGAATCTCAATAGACCTCGACACGTCTGATCCCGCGATCGCGCGCTTCGAGCGTCACAGCTACGTCAACCTCATCAACGTCGTGCACGCGGAGCTCCAGCTCATCGAACGCATGATCGGGGCTCCCGGGGCTCTGCGCAGTGCGATCCACCTCGCCGAGGCGGCGAGCCGCGCTTTCAAGGAGGATCGCGTGGCTCGACGGCATCTCGCTGAACTCGCCCGTTTTGCCGAGTTGACCGAGGCCGATCTGCATGAGGCGCTCGAGAGCGCAGGAGCTTCCGCTGAGGGCGCGGATGTTCGCGAGGCGGTGGGCATCCTGCGTGACGTTCTGCCGGATGCCCACCTTCGGATCCAGGAGGTCATCGCGCGCCACCGCCTCCCGCGTCCGGCGAGCCGTCGAGGCGTTGAATGCCTCAGCGAGCGTCTGAACGGAACGGGCGTGCAGGTGAGAGCGAACGGAGCCCGCGAGTGCAGACTGCCGGAGGGCAGTGAGCTGGCCGTCCTCATGATGGCCGACCTCGCTCAGGAGGTCGAGATCCGTAGGTGCGGTGAGGTTCGCCGCGAAGTTCGCCGCGAGGTTCGCATGGCGGTGCGGGGAACCGGTCCTGCAGGGTGGTCGGCGCCGCTCCATCGAAACCTGCGTCCGAGTGAGCTGCACACGGCCATAGCCGCCGGCGTGCCGGCGCTCCGGGGCGCAGTGCTCCTTGCCTACTGCGCCATGCCGGGCGGTTCAGCGACGCTCTCGTGCGGCGGCGACCGTGCGTCCGGACTCGAGGTCTTTTCGCTCGTTACCGACCTTCCGGTTCCGGATAGTTACTGAGAAGGAGGTATCGTATGCGGACCGTCAGTGCCGCTCACCTTGCCGAGCGTCCCGATCGGCTCCCTCTGGGCATCAAGCTCGGGTTCGGCGTCGGTGATCTTGGGGGAAATCTCTTCTTCACGGTCATGGGATTCTACCTCCTCGCCTACCTCACCGACTCGTTCGGCCTGGCCGCCGCGGCGGCCGGGACCGCCATTGCCCTGGGGAAGGTCTGGGACGCGGTGACCGACCCGGCGGTCGGATACCTCTCCGACCGCACCCGAACCCGGTGGGGCAGACGCCGGCCGTACATGGCCGTCGGTGCGGTCTTCCTCTTCATCTTCATGATACTGATGTTCACGAATCCCGGCCTCACCACGGACACCGGCAAGTTCGTCTGGGCCCTCGTGATCTACTGTCTGCTGAATACCGCCTACACTCTCGTCAACATCCCGTACGGCTCGCTCACACCCGAGTTGACCGGTGATTTTGACGAGCGAACGACGCTGAACGGGTTCCGCATGTCCTTCGCAGTGGTCGGGACGCTCGTGGGAGCGGGGACGGTGCTGCCGCTCGTCGCGGCATTCGGCGGCGATCCTTCGGGCTGGGCGATCACCGGTGGCATCATGGGCGCCGTCATGGCCGTATCCACCTTCATCACCGTCTTCGTCGTCCGTGAGCAGCTCGGGGCGCCTCTGGTCGATCAGGTCCGGATTATCCGGTCGTACCTGCAGGTGCTGCGGCAGAAGCCGTTTCTGACCGTCCTGATACCGTATGCCCTCCACATGACGGGAATTGCGATCGTCCAGGCGAGTCTGATCTACTTCTTCCGTTACATCTACGACGCCGAGGAGCTGTTCGTGCTCGCTCTGCTCTGTCTGCTCGTCTCGTGTCTCGTCTTCATCCCGATCTGGGTGGTGATATCACGGTCCATCGGCAAGAAGCGAGCGTACAACCTGGGTATGGGGCTCCTCGCTACGGCGGTCGTGGTGTTCTTTTTCGTGGGCGTGTCGCTGCCGGTCTGGTTCTCATTCGTCACCTTTGCGGTGGCCGGCATTGGATTGTCCACGAACTACGTTATGCCGTGGTCGCTCGTGCCCGACGCGATCGAGTACGACTTCGCGGAGCACGGCAGGCGCCGCGAGGGAGTCTTCTACGGCATGTGGACCTTCGTGAGTAAGCTCGGCTCCGCCTTCGGGCTCGGGCTCACCGGATGGATCCTCGCGATCTTCGGGTACATCGAGCCGGGGGTCGTGGGGCTCGACCCGGAGCAGCCGGCTTCCGCCGTGCTCGGTATTCGCCTGCTCACCGGACCGGTTCCGGCGTTCTTCTTCGCAGCCGGCATCGTGGTGCTTTCCTTCTACCCGATCACGAAGGAGGTCTACGCACAGATCATCGAGAAGGTGGCGGCCCGGGAATCGACCGCCGGGTAGCAGTGTTGCGCGGATGTGCATGCGGTGGTACTTTGCTCAGAAGGGGAGCCGGTATGAGTGACGACACCATCTTCGACAAGATTCTGCGCCGTGAAGTACCTTCGGAGGCGGTCTACGAAGACGACGACGTCTACGCGTTTCGCGATATCGAGCCGCAGGCGCCGACGCACGTGCTGGTGATCCCGAAGCGAAAGATGGAGAGCTTCGCGGATCTGGCCGACGCGAAGGACGCCGAGGTCGCCGGCCTGATGCAGGGTGTCTCCCGGGTCGCCCGGGAGCTCGGGCTCGAAGACCGAGGCTACCGTGTGGTGTTCAACACCGGGCCGGATGCCCTGCAGTCGGTCGCGTACCTCCACGCGCACATTCTTGGTGGGCGGAAGCTGAGCTGGCCTCCGGGCTGAAGAAGAGAGCATGGAACAACACAAGCGAACGGCAACCTGTGGCGAGCTGCGCGCGGCCGACGCGGGCAGACACGTCATACTCAACGGCTGGGTTCACCGCAACCGAGACCACGGCGGTGTACACTTCATCAACCTTCGCGATCGCTACGGCATCACCCAGGCTGTGATCGACGAGGGGGCGCCGCGCGAGCTCACCGATATCGCCGATGAGCTCAAGTTCGAGTTCGTCGTGGCCGTTGAAGGTGTCGTGCGCGCTCGTCCGCCGGAGATGGTGAACACCGAGATGGAGACCGGGGAGATCGAGGTCGCCGCGCAGTCAATCCACATTCTGACCCGTTCTGAGACCCCGCCGTTCATGGTGGACGAACGATCCGATGCGCGCGAGGATCTGCGGCTCAAGTACCGGTACCTCGACCTGCGGTCGTTCAGCATGCAGCGCAAGATCAAGCTCCGCCACGATGTCACCTTCCGCGTGCGCGAGTATCTGCACCGCGAGGGTTTCTACGAGATCGAGACACCCACGATGATCCGCTCCACGCCGGAAGGCGCGCGCGATTTCCTCGTACCCAGCCGCACCCACCGGGGCGCCTTCTACGCGCTGCCTCAGTCGCCGCAGCTGTACAAGCAGATTCTGATGGTCAGCGGGTTCGACCGGTACTTTCAGATCGCTCACTGTTTCCGTGATGAGGACGCACGCGGAGACCGGCAGCCGGAGCACACGCAGATAGACATCGAGATGAGCTTCGTGGGCAAGGACGACGTCTTCACTCTCGTGGAGGGGATGTTCACGCACGTGTTCTCGCACACGATCGACCGGACTCTCGAAACGCCTTTCGTCCGGCTCGCCTACGACGATGCGCTCAACCGGTACGGGTCGGACAAACCGGATCTGCGGTTCGACCTCGAACTGCGCGATTTCGGCTCATTCGCGGCCGACTCCGACTTCAAGGTCTTCACCGGAGTTCTCGAATCAGGCGGCGCCGTGAAGGCGCTCGTGGTGCCCGGCGCGGCCGAGTACAGCCGCAAGCAGATCAGTGACCTCGAGGAGACCGCAAAGACCTACGGCGCGAAGGGTCTCGCCTGGATGAAACTCACCGACGCCGGTCTCGATGGCGGGGTGTCGAAGTTCTTCGCCTCGCGGGCGGCGGAGGTTTCCAGGACGCTCGGCGCTGTCCCGGGAGACCTGCTGCTGTTTGTTGCCGACGCATGGACGACCGCGTGTACGGCGCTCGGCGCGGTGCGGGCGCGCCTTGGGCGGGAGCTCGGGCTGATCGACCCGAGCGAGTTCCGATTCGCGTGGATCGTCGACTTCCCGCTCTTCGAGTGGAACGAGGACAAGCAGGGCTGGGACGCGTCGCACCATATGTTCACGATGCCGCAGGAGGCGTACCTCTCCTCCATGGAGTCCGACCCCGGTTCGGTGAAGGGTGATCTCTACGACCTGGTCTGTAACGGCGTGGAGCTCGCCTCGGGCTCGGTTCGTATTCACGACCCTGAGATCCAGCGGCGGATCTTCTCGATCGTCGGCTTCCCTGAAGACGAAGCAGAGCGTCGATTCGGCTTTCTGCTCGAGTCGTTCCGCTACGGGGCGCCTCCTCACGGTGGCATCGCGCCCGGTCTCGACCGCCTCGTGATGCTCATGGCCGGCGAGAGCACGATCCGGGAGGTGATCGCCTTTCCCAAGAACACCGTGGGCATCTGTCCCATGGATGACTCTCCTTCGGCAGTCGACCCGGCCCAGCTTGAGGAGCTCGGCATCCGGATCGTCGAGCCTGCCCCGGACGAATGAGCTGCGTCGTCTTCCGGATCGCAGCACGGGGAGCGCGCGCGGTCGAACCGGGCGGCGACATTACCTCACCGTCAGGTGAGGTGGCGGCGGATCTCGGCGAAGCCGCGCGCTTCGAACGGCCCGGGGGCGTGTACGCCGCCTTCGGCGCTGTGAACGGTCGGGTCGTCCGGCTCTCGAACCATCTCGACCGGCTCGAGGATTCCTCACAGCGCGTCGGATTCAGGCTGCGGCTCGATCGGTCGCTCGTGCGTTCGGAGCTCTGCGAGCTCCTGCAGCGCGCAGGTCTCAAGAGCGCACGAATCAGGATCTCCGTGCATCCTGAAGACCTCGAGGCGAACCTGCCGGCCCCGCTGCGCGTCGCGATGGAGCGGTACGACGGTCCGTCGCTGGAGATCCGCGCCCACGGGGTCTCATGCCGAACCGCCGAGCACACCGCCCGGGTCAATCCCCGTGCGAAGCAGACGAGTTGGCTCGCCGGGCGGTCCCGGCTGGGAACCGAGCAGCCGGATGAAGAACCGTACGAATGGCTGCTCTGCAGCGACGATGGGCGGATACTCGAGGGGGCGAGCAGCACCTTCTACGCGATCCTGGACTCGGGTCCGGGACGCGCGCTCTGTACGGCCGCGAACGGTGTGCTCCATGGGGTCTCCCGGACGATCGTCCTCGACGTCGCCCCGCACCTCCTCCCGGTCACCCTCGAGGCTCCGCGGCTCGACGATCTGGGGCGGATGAGCGAGGCCTTTCTCAGCTCCGCAAGCCGCGCCATTGTTCCCATCGTGGAGATCAACGGCCGTGCCGTGGGCGATGGTCTCCCCGGGGCCACGACACGGGCGCTGATCGAGGAGTACGACCTGCGGGCGAAGGAGCTCGAAGAACCGCTCTGCTTCGACCGGTACCCGACGATACCGTCTTCCGGAGTCGAGGTCGCGTTGCAGCAGGCGAAGGCTGAAGCCGAGCAGCAGGCGCAGGAAGCCGAGACGCTCCGCACCGCCGGGGCGATCGTCGCGAGTACGCTGGAGATCGAGCGTACCGTTGAGCTCGTCCTCGACCAGGCGATGAACGTGGTGCCCTACGACACCGCCACGGTCCAGCTGCTGCGCGACGATGCGCTCGAGGTGGTTGGCGGCGCCGGGTGGGAGGATATCGACGCGGTGCGCGGTCTGCAGATACCGCATCCCGGCGAGAGCCCTCACAGCCGCGCGATCGAAACGCGTAGCGTTCTGGTCGTGGAGGATATGGAGGGCGAGTTTCCGCGCTTCTCGAATATCTCCGGAACCGCGATTCGCTCATGGCTCGGGGTGCCCCTCATCGTCCACCGCGAGGTGATCGGGCTGCTCGCGCTCGACAGCAGACGGCGGCGCTTCTTCACTTCCACGCACGTTCGTCTCGCGGCGGCGCTTGGAGACCACGTCGCGGTCGCGCTTCACAATGCGAGGCTCTACGAACAGACCCGTGAGCTCGCGATGACCGACAGCCTCACGGGGGTCGCGACCCGCCGGAACTTCTTCGTCCAGGCCGAGCGCGCGCTCGAGCAGGCGAAGCGCAACGGGCGTTGGATCAGCGTGATCATGTCGGATCTCGACCATTTCAAGGAGATCAACGACGAGTATGGTCACGTGAAGGGCGACGAGGCTCTTCGGCTCGTTGCACAGGTTGCACTCGAGACCCTGCGGCGAAGCGACATCATCGGCCGCTACGGCGGCGACGAGTTCGCCGTCATCCTCCCGGAGACCGGGACCGAGTCGGCGAGGACGATCGCCGAGCGCCTGCGCAGCGAGGTGAACGGCATCACCGTGCCTGGCACCTCTACGAACCTGTCGATCAGCATCGGGGTCGTCTCAGCCGTTCCGGACGCAGGCGACACCGTGGACGCCGTCATCGAGCAGGCCGACCTGGCGCTCTACGGGGCGAAGCGCCTCGGTCGCAACCGGGTCGCCGAGTACCAGGCGGGAGACCGATAAGCTCACTTTTCGGAGAGGGTGACGACGCCGGTCCACGTGATGCGCTCGCCGGTATCCCGCGCGAGCCACAGGTCGCACTGCGCGGCCATTTTACTTGCGGCGGTGTCCTTCTCCGCGATGGAGAGGAAGAGGTCGCGGGCCTCCTCGAGACGGTTGTTGTACCACATGCGCAGCCCGGCGTCGTAGGTCGCGAGCTCGGTCGATCGGCGCTCGGCGTCTTCCGGGAGCATCGGCTCGTAGACCGTAACCGGTTCGACCCTCCCAACCACGCCGATCCTGCCGAGCTCGCGGTGCGGAAAGGCGTCGGCTACCCGCATCCTCGTCCACTGTGAGACCATCACGAAGGTGCCGAAGGTCTTGTTGGCCCCCTCGAGGCGGCTCGCGAGGTTCATTCCGTCGCCGAGCGCGGTGTAGTCGAACCGGGTGCGGCTGCCGAAGTTCCCGACCGAGACTTCCGCCGTGTGGATTCCGATGCGTGTTGCGATCTCGCGGTTCACCCCCGGGGCGTCGGTCTGCGGATCGACGCTCCCGACCGGCCGGAGGTAGAGCGGGCGCAGCTCCTTAAGCCGCCTCTGGCAGTCGAGCGCCGCGCGTACCGCGTGGACCGGGTGGTGCTCGATCTCCAGCGGTGCGTTCCAGAACGCGATGATCGCGTCGCCCTCGAACTTGTCGATCGTCCCTCCCTCGTCCTGGATGATCGTGACGAGCTCGGTGAGGTAGTGGTTGAGGAAGCCGGAGAGCTGCTCGGGGGCGAGTCCCTCCGAGAGGGTCGTGAAACCCTGGATGTCAGAGAAGAACATCGAGAGCTCCCGCTTCTCTCCGCCGAGCGCGAGCTTGCCCGGGTCCGCTTCGAGCTCCGCGATGACGGCGGGGCTCAGGTACTGGCTGAAGGCGCCGCGGATGAAACGCTTCTCAGCGCCCTCGGTCGCGTAGTTCGCGACGTTGGCGGCGGCCCCGGCGGCGGCGACCGCGACGACCGGCGCGACGATGGGGATCCAGTACCCGAGCCGGTAGCCGGCGATCCCCAGTAGCGGTACGAGCGCGACTGCTCCGGCGAGGAGGACGAGCTCGACCCAGCTTGCGCGTGCGTAGGTGGCGGCGAAGGCGACCGCGACCGCGAGGAGGAGCAGAAGGGCGACCGAGGCGGCCGGCGGCGCCTCGCGCATGAACTCACCGGCGAGCAGGTTGTCGAGCATGGTCGCATGCACGGATACGCCGGGCGCCCGCGGGTCGAGCGGTGTGGGGCGAAGGTCGAGCAACCCCGAGGCGCTGAGGCCCACCATCACGTGTCGCCCCGCGAACGCCGCCGAATCGAGCGTCGGCTCACTCCCGGTCATCAGGTTGAACCCTGAGATGACCACGTCGAACGCCGGGAACCACTCGTGGTGCGGCGGCGATGCGCCATCTGCACCTTCGCCCGCGACCGGAGGCGTGGTATAGCGCAGAAGCACCTTTCCCTCCCGGTCGAGCGGAACTCGCGTTGATCCCACGAAGACGTCTCCCCGCTCGTAGCGCAGAGGCAGCGGGGCGGCGCCCGCCTCCGTCGCGGAGCCTCCTGCCACGAGCGGCGCGAGCCCGAGCGATGGGACCGCCTGGTCGCCGTAGTAGCTCAGAAGCCGGTACCGGCGGAAGACGCCGTCGTCGTCGTTCTCCTGGTTGACGAAGGCGACCGTCGCGTTCGGCGGGACGACGTCGGGATGCGGGAAGGAGGCGCCGGCGAAGCGGCGCTGCGTGGAAGCCTCCGGATCGAGTCCTTCAACCGCGATCGGCGGCCTGCTAATATGCGCGGGCCACGGTGGCTCGCCCGCCGCACCGCGGCGCAGGAGCTCGGCCCCGTAGATCGCGCTGCCGTACTCCTCTGCGGCGGCCAGCAGGTCCTGATCGTCATCGACGCCGAACCTCCCGCCGTCCTCGAGGATGACGTCGAGTGTCACCGATGCCGCGCCGGAGTGCGAGAGGAACTCGAGCATAAGGCCGTAGAACGAGCGCGGCCACGGCCAGTCGATCGCGTTCTCGCTGCTCATGAGCTGGAGGCTCTCCTGGTCGACGAGGACGAGGACGATGTCGTCGGTCGCGCTCGTGGGGCTCGCGAGCGTGCGCACGCGCCAGTCCCACGTCGTGCGCTCTGGGCCGTCAACCGCACCGGTGACGAGCAGGATGGTTCCGGCCAGCGCCGACGCGAGTCCGATGATGAGCGCGCGGGCGGGTCGCGCGGAGAGCCGGCCGGTTCCGGACGCCATAGCGCCTAGATGTTCCGCATTGCCGCTTCGTAGCGGCGCCGGGCGGCCCCTTCGTCGATACGGCTTCCCGGTTCCACGTTGCGCAGGTCGGACCTCTGGAGGTCCCTGATCCGCGACTGCGGGCGCGGGTGCGTGCGGGAGAACCCGCGGCGCTCCCGACCGCCCTCGTATTCGGCCTGCTGCGCGGCATCCATCCGTTCGAGCAGCCTGACGAGCGCGAAGGGATCGTAGCCGACCTCCATGAGGATCCGGACGGCGATCGAGTCGGCTCCCCGCTCGGAGGCACCGGAGTAGCCGCGCGTCACGAGGGTGTCGACCACGTCGCCCGTCGTGTCGCCGAACAGCTGGGTGACCTCCTGCATCTGGCTGTCCGAGATCCGGTCGAGCGCCTGGAAGGTGCCGTCCTGGATCGCGCCGATGCCGCGCGCGGTCCGGATACTGCCGAGCCCGTGCCGCTCGACGATATGGCCTATCTCGTGCGCGAGGACCGCCGCTACCTCGTCCTCGGCTTCAGTGAGCCGTATCATCCCGCGTGAGATGAAAATGTGGCCGCCCGGCGTTGCGAAGGCGTTGATTTCGTCGGTGTCAAGGATGCCGACGGTGTAGCCGTGGTAGAGGACCGGTCGCTCTGAGGCGAGCGCGAGCGACTGCCCAAGGCGGTTCAGATAGGCGACCGCCACCGCGTCGTCGTACAGCTCGTAGTCGCGGAGGATCGTTGCCGAGACCGATCGGCCGATGTAGTACTCCTGCTCGGGGGAGAAGGGGCTCGTCGCGGCGTCGGCCACCGCCCCGACCGCGCGAACGCTGTCCACGACCACTCCGCTGCCGGCAGTCGGCAGGCCCGCGCGCGCTCCTGCATCCGCGAGTCCGCCCACCGCGGACCCCAGCTGGGCACAGGTCCCCAGCACCATCGCGAGTACCAGAACGCCGGCCGCACGTACGAGACGCCGCATCACCGTCCTCCCTCAAGAAGCTCCGCGCCGATCTCCGAGAGGAAGTCGGCAAGCTCGGGCAGGGGCAGAAGGTTCTCTTCCACCCGGTCCACAGCCGAGAAGTCGAGCTGCATCTGCTCCTGATAGTCCTGCTCGACCTGCTCGTTGAATCCGCGACCGGCGAGCGCGATCTCGCGCGTCGTCGTCTGCGTCTCGCGGGCACCGGGACCGGTAAGGTTCATGTCGCGCGGCTGTGCGACGGAGCTCGCGTGGATCCAGCCCTCGTCACCGGTGTGATCTACCGTGACCCGCAGCCAGTCGTTGATTTTCGAAATGACTCGAACCGCGTCGCCGTACTCCAGGCGCGCCTCGATGGAGCTCAGAAACCCGGGGGCCGAGCGCAGCTCTCCCTCGCGGACCGAGACGGAAAGCTCGTCGCCCGCGTTCTGCGCGTACAGAGACCCGGCGAGAAGCAGCAGGAACACCGCAACCTTGGCCATCTTGCCTCCTGGCATCAGTATAAGCCCGGGCATCCCGGGCGTCGAGTCCCGCGACCCTGGCGGTCCGGCTGACCGCACTTGCGGTTGCCGCCTCGTTGGCGTACCTTTGAGGTATGCTCAGGAAGACGTTAGCGTTTCTGCTCGTGGGGCTCTTTGCCGCAGTGCATGGCGGAGCCGACGACGGGCAGTTCGCCCGGCTGCGCGAGGAGATGGTCCGCCGTCAGCTCGAAGGGCGCGACATCACGGATCCGGTGGTGCTCGATGCGATGCAGAGCGTCCCGCGCCACGAGTTCGTGCGGCCGCAGAACCGCGCCCAGGCGTACCAGGACTCACCCATCCCCATCGGACACGGGCAGACGATCTCTCAGCCGTACATCGTCGCGCTGATGACTCAGCTGATCGAGCCGCGCCCGGGGATGCGGGCACTCGAGATCGGAACAGGGTCGGGATACCAGGCGGCGGTGCTCGCCGAGATCCTCGACGAGGTGTACACCATCGAGATCGTCGAACCGCTCGCCGAATGGGGCGAGGCCAACCTGCGGCGAAGCGGCTACGGCCATGTGAACGTGAAGCACGCCGACGGGTACTACGGATGGGAGGAACACGCCCCCTTTGACGCGATTGTCGTGACCGCGGCCGCCGGGTCGATTCCGCCCCCTCTGATCGATCAGCTCGCCGACGGCGGCGTGATGGTCATCCCCGTAGGATCTCCCTTTCGCACCCAGATGCTGACGCTCGTACGACGCGACGGTGAGCGGGTGACCACGGAGTCGCTGCTGCCGGTACGCTTCGTGCCCTTTGTCAGGGCCTCGGACTAGCTTGGACGCCGAGTATCAGCCGGGCGCGCCGGCGCGTCCCCGTGCCGTTCCCGTCGCGGTGGCGCTCGTCTCGGTCTCCGTCATCGCCTTCCAGATCGTCATCATGCAGATGCTCTCTCTGATGCAGTGGCATCACTTCGCCTACATGGTGATCTCCATGGCGATGCTCGGGTTCGGCGCGGCCGGGACGCTCCTCTCGCTCTTTCGTGACGCCTTCGCGCGCCGTTACTCGGTGGCGCTGCCGGCGCTGCTCCTGTTCACCGGAGCCTCCATGGCGGCGGCCACCCGCGTCGCCACCGGCATCGCCGAATTCGACACCTTCCTGCTCTTCTTCGATCCGGCGCAGATCGTCCTGCTCGTCCTCTCGTACCTCATCTTCTCGCTTCCCTTCTTCTCAGCCGGCCTCGCGATCACTCTGGTATTCATATGCGAAGTGAGGCGTGTCGATCGCCTCTATTTCGCGAACCTCCTCGGGTCCGGCCTTGGCGCGGTTGCGATCGTCGCCCTCCTCTTTGCGGTGCCGCTGGAGTACCTTGGCCCCTTGCTCGGGCTCCTCGCGATCACGGCCGCGGTAATCACTCGGCCGCCTGCGGCCACGCCGATGGCGACCGGTGCTGCGATACTCGGCCTCGCCGCGGCGGTCCTGATCGTGCTCTCGGGTCTGTTCATCCCCGTTTCGCTTCCATCGTCTCAGTACAAGGACATCAGCGCGGCGCTGCAGTTGCCGGATGCGCGCCTCGTGCACCGTTCGGACGGGCCGCACGGGAGGGTGGAGGTGGTGCGCTCCCCGGCGCAGCGGATTGCGGCGGGTCTCAGCCTGCAGGATCGGCGGGAGCCGCCGGTACGGGACGTCATGTTCGTCAACGGGGACTACTACGGCACGCTGCTCGGTTACGATCCGCAGGACGACCGGCACCTGCTCGACGCGACGACGGAGGGACTCCCCTACGCGCTGCGCGATACCGAGCGGGTGCTCGTCATGAACGCGGCAACGGGCGTCGCCGTCTCCCACGCGCTCGCGCACGATGCCCGCCGGGTCGCTGCGGTCGAGCCGAACCGCCAGGCGAACAGAGTGCTTCGCGACGATCATCCCGAGTGGGTCGACGGGCTCTTTCGCGACCCGCGCGTCGTGCTGCACGAAGAGAGCCCCCGGACCTACCTGTCGCGGGTTCGGCAGGCCGAGTACGACCTCATCGTCACCCCCGTGCTCGGCGCCTTTGGCGGTGAGACCGGCGTCGGCTCGCTCGAAGAGCGGTACGACCTGACGCTCGAGGCATTCGGTCTCATGTGGGACCGGCTTGCCCCGGGCGGGATGGTCGCCACGACCGTATGGGTCGACTCGCCGGCGCGCTCGCTCCTGCGGCTTCTCGCGACGTGGCGAGCGGTGCTCGACGATCGTGGCGTCGACGACGGCGTCGACCAGCCCCTTCGGCATATCGCGGCCGTGCGAAGCTGGGCGACCGTGACCGTCGTGGTGTCGGGATCGCCTCTCACGCCCGGTGAGCTCGCTTCGCTGCGAGAGTACTCCGACGAGCTCGGATTCGACCCGCTTCTGATGCCCGGCGTCACGGAGGCCGAACGGGCGCGCCATAACATTCCTGCAGACACGTCGCTCTTCGATCTGGTCGATGCGGTGGCAGCCGGCGACCTGGAGGCGGTCGATCGCGCCTACCTCTTCGACGTCCTTCCCGTGTCCGACGATCGCCCCTACTTCTCGCGTTTTCTACGGCTCGCGACGCTCCCCGAGGTGGCCGATGTCTACGGGACGACCACCGTGCCCTACCTCGAGCTCGGCACCGTGCTCGCGGGGGTGACGCTCGTGCAGATCGTGGCGGCGGCGATCCTCCTGGTGGTCGCGCCGCTCTCTCGAGTGGGCTGGAAGGCAAGCCGCCGGGGGTGGACCCTGCTCACCTTCGCGGGGCTCGGCACCGGGTTCATGTTCTTCGAGATCGTGCTCATCCAGCACCTCGTGCTCTACCTCGGGCAGCCGGTCTACGCGACCGCGGCCGTGCTCGCCGTGCTCCTCGTGGCCACAGGGGTCGGGAGTCTGCTGAGCCGACGCTATACCGCCATCCCCGGCGCGATGTCCCGGGCCGGGGCGCTCTGCGCGATCGTCCTCGCGGTCTACGCGGTGGGGCTCATGCCCGTCGTGCGCTCCACCGTCGCCTGGCCCCTTGCGGCGAAGCTGCCGATCGTACTCGTACTGCTCTCGGCGCCCGCGCTCCTGATGGGGATGATGTTCCCGCTCGGACTCAACACGCTCG